>BDSW01000054.1 GCA_002898175.1 bacterium BMS3Abin04 | reverse complement strand
AATTAAGATGACTTAAATTTAAGTATTTAATTCTTTCACAAACTTAATTTGCTTAACCCTATCAATAATTTTTTGAATCTCTTCGTCAATTGTTAAGTTAGTTGTATCAAGTTCAAATGCATCATCAGCTTTAGATAACGGGCTATGTTCTCTGCTGCTATCAATTCTATCCCGTTTTGATAGATTGGCTCTTACATCCTCAAAAGCAACTTTACGTCCCTTCGATAAATATTCTTCAAACCTTCTTTTGGCTCTTTCATCAATATCGGCAGTTAAGAAAACTTTTAAGTCGGCATTGGGGAAAACTACGGTTGTAGTATCTCTTCCCTCTGCAACAATATCCACATTCTCACCAATCTTCCTTTGCAGCTTTACTAATTCAGATCTAACTTCCGGAATCACACTAACTTCGCTAACCATCGAACTGACTTCAGGTGAACGTATAAAATCCGTTACATCTTCTCCGTTAACAAAAACATTTGTTACACCGTTTTTAAATTCCAATCTAATATCAAGATTTTTAACCAATTCAACAATTGCTTTTGTATCATTCTGTATATTATTTTTAAGAACAAGATAAGTAACGGCTCTGTACATAGCTCCGGTATCTAAATAAGTGAACCCTAATTTTTCAGCTAAATACTTTGCGGCTGAACTTTTACCGGATGCAGCAGGCCCATCGATTGCTATAATTATTTTTTTTGACATAGTTTTAAAATATACTAAATCAACTAAAGATTAGCAATATTTTTAGTCTCTTATCAATTGTAATTCTTTAATATATAATGACTTAGAACATCAATAAATTGGTTGGGAAATTCTATGAGTATTATAAGCTGGATATTAGTTGGAGCAATTGCAGGATGGTTGGCAAATAAATTCAGCAAACCGAGACTTAAGCGAAACGGATGTTTCTTTAATATAATTTTAGGAATATTTGGCGCTTTTATAGGCGGGTTTGTAATATCTGCTGTTGGAGGACATGGAGTTACGGGTTTTAACCTTTGGAGTATTTTGGTAGCAACTTTAGGAGCTGTTTTATTGATATGGGTTGTTCGTACAATTAAATAATAACAACTAAATTATTAAGTACTATTTATCACATGCAACATTTTTTCATGAATTAAACTGTTGGTCCCCAAGAATTGTTTTAATTCTAACGTTAACGGATCATTATTAAAATCGGTCACTTTACCACCCGCTTCTTCAATAATTACTTTCCCGGCAAGAACATCCCAAGGGAAAAGTGTGGCTTCCCAAAACCCATCAAATACTCCTTCCGCAACTAAACAGCAATCAATTGCTGCAGAGCCTAATCTTCTTACCGCCCTGGATTTTTTCAGAAATGATTCAAACATTTTAAATACACTATCTTTCCCGGTAAAGTCATACGGGAAACCGGTTACAAGCATACATTCTTTTAGTTCACTTCTTTTACTTACGTGAATATTTTTACCATTTGCGAATACACCCGATCCTTTTTCAGCGCTATATAAAACATCGCGCATAACATCATATACAACACCATAAATTGTTTCGTTATTTTTCAACACGGCAATTGATACGGAAAATATTGGAAGACCATGCGCAAAATTCGTAGTTCCGTCCAAGGGGTCTACAACCCATAAATATTCAGATGTTTTATTGTTAAAACCACTTTCCTCAGATAAAATGCTATGACCCGGAAACTCTCTATTAATAAATTCTAGAATTAAACTCTCAGATTTCTTATCTGTTTCTGTTACTAAATCGGACAAATTGGATTTATACTTTATCTCATGCTTTTTCCCAAAGTTTTGTCTTATTATTCGCCCGGCTTCTCGCGCAATAAATTCAATTTTATTTATCATTTCATTTTCCCAAATGGAATATCATTATTGATGATTTAAGGTTATTATCCAATTGATTTTACTGATTTAAAACAGAATCAACTTTCAAACTTAATTGTATAAATATACATAATCTTGAAAGCCCAAGCTAATTTTGGTATATTGCTGTGCTTTAAAAATAAAGAAATAAGAATAATTATGAGCAAACAAACAAATCAAGAAAATACTAATACATTACTGGTTGAAGATATTCCAAAAGTCTTAGCAGTATTGCCTTTAAGAGATACTGTTATTTTTCCGTACATGATTTTTCCCGTACTTGTAGGAAGAGAACAATCAATCTCAGCTGCAAATTATGCATTAGATACTTCAAAATATATTTTCCTTACCGCACAGAAAGAAGCAAGTATTGAAGAACCGATAGAAGATGATTTGTTTACATCCGGTACCGTAGCTAAAATTATCCAAATATTAAAATTACCTAACGGGTTAATGAAAATTTTAGTCGATGGAGTATTGCAGGGTAAAATCAAAAAATTCAAAAAAAATCAAAATTTTTTCGAAGCTGAAATTGAAGTTATAATTCCGCCCGAAGAAGATCCGAAAGAATTAAATGCCCTAATTCGCAGACTTTCTGCCAATTTTAAAGAATATGTAAAAATAAACAGAAATTTACCGGTTGAAGCAATAAGCGCTTACGATAATATTGACGAGCCGGATAGAAAAGTATTTTATGTTGCGGCAAACATTAATCAACCGATAGGTATTAAACAATCCGTACTTGAACAATTTTCACTGAAAGATCAAATTTTTACTCTTATTAAAATCCTTAGTTCCGAAATAGATGTATTAAAGGTTGAAAAGGAAATTGAAAATAAAGTACAAGAAAATATTACCAAAACTCAAAGAAAATTTATTATTCAAGAGCAAATTAGAATTTTACAAAATGAGCTTGGCGACGAAGAGACCGCATCACCCGAGTTCGTAAAATTATATGAACTGATAAAAAAAGCAAAAATGCCTAAAACCATAAGCGAAAAGGCATTGGAAGAATTAAACAAACTAAAGAAAATTCCGCCAAGCTCACCGGAATCAACTGTAATTAGGAATTACCTCGATTGGTTAATTGAAGTTCCATGGTATAAAAAGACTAAAGATAATTTAGATATAATTAATGTGCGAAAGATTCTGGATGAAGATCATTATGGCTTGGAAAAACCTAAAGAAAGAATTGTAGAACATATAGCTGTTCTTAATTTAGTTAAACAGATGAAGGGACAAATACTTTGTTTTGTGGGCCCCCCGGGAGTCGGCAAAACTTCTTTGGGTAAATCAATTGCTCGGGCAATCGGAAGAAAGTTTGTCAGGATCAGTTTAGGCGGAGTTAAAGACGAAGCTGAAATTCGGGGACATAGAAGGACTTATATCGGATCTATGCCCGGAAAGATTATTCAGTCTATGAAAAGAGCAAAAACAATTAACCCGGTAATTTTATTGGACGAAATTGATAAAATGAGCATGGACTTCCGCGGTGATCCGTCTTCTGCAATGCTTGAAGTCTTAGATCCTGAACAGAACAATACTTTTAACGATCATTATTTGGATATTGAATATGATTTATCTCAAGTTATGTTCATTACAACGGCAAATGTAAGATATAATATTCCCCTGCCGCTTCAGGATAGAATGGAAATAATAGATCTTCCCGGTTATTTGGAATTTGAAAAATTTGAGATTGCCAAACGTCATATAATTCCAAAACAAATAAAAGCTCACGGACTTGATAAATTTAATGTTCTGTTTACAGCTGAAGCTCTTAAAAAGATAATAGAAGAATATACTTTAGAAGCCGGCGTTAGAAATCTGGAAAGAGAAATTGCAACAAATCTTAGAAAGACCGCAAAAGATATAATTCTAGAACAATCTAAGAACACAAAAAAAAGCCATAACGGTATTAAATTCATTTTAGATGAAAAGAAAATAGAAAAAAACTTGGGTGTTCCTAAATTTAAACAATCTAAAATTACGAAAGAGGCTAAAATCGGCAGTGTTACCGGTTTGGCGTGGACAAGCGTCGGCGGTGATATTCTACAAGTTGAGTGCACCGTTATGAGCGGTTCTGAGAAACTCACACTTACGGGTCAGCTTGGCGATGTAATGAAAGAATCTGCACAAGCCGCTTTAAGCTACTTGCGCTCAAATGCAAAAGATTTAGGTTTGAAACCAAACTTTTATAAAGGTAAGGAAATTCATATACATTTACCGGAAGGGGCTATACCAAAAGACGGACCATCTGCGGGAATTACAATGACAATGGCAATGTACTCTTCAATAAGCGGAAAGCCTGCAAAAAGTGATATTGCGATGACCGGGGAAATTACTCTTAGAGGAAATATTCTGGCGATAGGCGGATTAAATGAAAAACTTCTTGCTGCTAAGCAGAGTGGAATTAAAAGAGTTTTAATCCCGAAGGAAAATGTTAAAGATTTAGCTGAAATTAAGAAAGAAGTAAAAGAGGGACTAAATATTATTCCAATTTCTAATATAAAAGAAGCTATTCCCTATATTTTCGACAGAACCGTTTCAAAAAGGAAGTCAACAGTCAGTGGTAAAGTAGCTTTAAAAACGAAAAGAAAATAAATGAATAATTTATCCAAGGATATAACCGGCATATTAGATAAAAAACTATATTCGGAACTTGAGCCGCAAATTAATTCTTTATTAGAACCAAAATTACCTCTGATTTCAAATTTAGTAAACTTTATAGCTCTCCTTAAAGAAAGATTTGATAAAATAAGCTGGATCGGTTATTATTTTTTGAAGGAGAATACATTATTTTTAGGTCCCTTTCAAGGAAAAGTTGCTTGTACTACAATTCGACTTGGCGAAGGTGTATGCGGTAAAGTTGCTCTTAAAAAGGAATTGATTGTAGTTGAAAATGTTCACGAATTCGAAGGACATACAGCTTGCGATGCAGGTTCTAATTCGGAAATAGTCTTACCCTTAATTTACGAAGATAGGGTTCTGGGAATATTAGATATCGACAGCTACAATATGGCAGCTTTTTCTGAAATAGACAGTAAATATTTGACAGATTTTTTAAGTATATTAACGGCGAAACTGGATTTTTCAAAATTTAATTTTTCATAAACAAATTATTGTGCTTAGTAGTTTACTAAAAGGAATGGAGCAAATTTGAGTTTTATTGTAACGGCTAGAAAGTGGCGGCCACAAAAATTTTCTGACGTAATAGGTCAGGAACATATAACTACTACTCTTAAAAATGCACTTATTAATAACAGAATTGGACATGCATATTTGTTTGCCGGACCACGCGGTGTCGGGAAAACTACTACAGCCAGGATTCTTGCAAAAGCCCTAAATTGTCTAGATTTAAAAGATGGCGAACCATGCAATCGGTGTGAAATGTGCACTAAGTTCGACAATGCCCAGACACTAGATATAATTGAAATTGATGGTGCATCCAATAGGAGAATTGAGGAAATCCGTTCATTAAGAGAATCAGTAAAATATGCACCTACGGTCGGTAAATATAAAATATATATCATTGATGAAGTACACATGCTTACCACAGAATCCTTTAATGCATTATTAAAAACATTAGAAGAACCTCCGGAACACACTGTATTTATCTTTGCTACGACCGATGTACATAAAGTTCCGCTCACAATTGTCTCAAGATGCCAGAGGTTTGATTTTAGAAGAATTGAATTACAAGAAATTAAATCAGCATTAAAAAACATATCCGATGCAGAGGACATAAGTATAGATGACGAATCATTAACAATAATTTCTAAGAAAGCTGATGGCGCTCTGAGGGATGCCGAAAGTATTTTTGATCAAGTTGTTTCATTCTGCGGAAATAAAATTGATTCCATTGAAGTTAAGAAAATGCTTAATCTCATTGATGAAGATATCTTTTTTAGAATTTCAGATGCAATTACTGACAAGAACTTTAATGTTGCCTTTGAAATTACGGTTGAGCTTTACGACAACGGTTGGAATTTTATTGATTTTTTAAATGGATTAGTTGAGCACTTTAGAAATATACTAACCGTTGCTATCCGTAAAGATTCAGAACTTATCGAGACAACTAAAAATTTTAAATCCAGATATTTAAAATATAAAGATACTTTTAGTAAAGGTGATCTTTTAAGAATTTTAACATTTTTAAATAAAGTCCAATCGGAAATAAGATTTTCTCATGATCAGAAGCTAAAAATCGAAGTAACTCTATTCCAACTAATTGGACTTGAAAAATCATCAACTATTTCAAATTTATTAGAGCAGCTAAAAAAAAAAAGACTAACTGAACAAGATTATATTTCACAATCTCCTTCCCCACTAAGGTCTATTTCTGAAAATAAAGTTAAAAAGTCAAATTCTTCATTAAATAATGAAAAAATAATTCAAGAAAAAACAAAAGAAAGCAACCTTGAAAAGAAAGATGAATCTAATAATTTCGATTTTAGGACGGTATTACACAAATGGACTTTTTTTATTGAACAAATTAAAACAGATAAATTTACACTAGGCTCTATACTAGCTTCAGTAAAACCATTAAAATTAAACGATAATATAATCACGGTAAATGTTGAACATTCTGATGATATTAATATTTTAAGAGAAGAACGTGATTATTTAAGAAAAAAAGGGAAAACAATATTCGGTAATAAGGTTAAATTCGAATTCATTTCCGATATTACCGATACTTCAAAAGAACAAAATCACATACCTAATTATTCACCTGAGAAAAATGCACCTTCAACTAGAGAAATGGCAATAAAAAAAGACGATCCATTTATTAAACATTTAATAGAAAAATTGGGGGCGAGGGAAATAAAACGTTAGAAAATTTTTAAGTACTTCCTTATCTTTAAAAATACTTTTTACACTATTTAAAATAAAAAATCCGGCAAAAGCCGGATCTAAAAAAACCTGGCAACGACCTACTCTCCCACACTTAAAAATGCAGTACCATCGGCGCATAGGAGCTTAACTTCTCTGTTCGGAATGGGAAGAGGTGTTTCCTCCTAGCTATAGTCACCAGAAAACTTTATTAAACCAAAAACAAATTTGATTTAATATCAATTTCAAAAATAAATGAAAGATTGAATGATTTTATAACTCAAGTCCGACCGACTTTTAATAAATTTTATGGTTAAGTCTCACGATCAATTAGTACTGCTCAGCTAAATACATTACTGCACTTACACTTGCAGCCTATCAACCTCGTAATCTCCGAGGGATCTTTAGTCCCGATTTGCATCGGGAAGGGATACCTAATCTTAAAGTGGGCTTCGCACTTAGATGCTTTCAGCGCTTATCCCTTCCGAACGTAGCTACCCAACCGTGCCACTGGCGTGACAATTGGTACACTAGAGGTTCGTTCACTCCGGTCCTCTCGTACTAGGAGCGACTCTTTTCAAGTATCCTGCGCCCGCAGAGGATAGGGACCGAACTGTCTCACGACGTTCTGAACCCAGCTCACGTACCGCTTTAATTGGCGAACAGCCAAACCCTTGGGACCTTCTTCAGCCCCAGGATGCGATGAGCCGACATCGAGGTGCCAAACCTTGCCGTCGATATGAACTCTTGGGCAAGATCAGCCTGTTATCCCCGGAGTACCTTTTATCCTTTGAGCGACGGCACTTCCATTCGCAG
>BDSW01000053.1 GCA_002898175.1 bacterium BMS3Abin04 | reverse complement strand
GTATTTTAGTTGGAGTTATATTCGGAACATATCCCGCATATAAAGCATCGAATTTAGATCCCATAGACGCACTACGTTATGAATAAACTATTCTATAAAAATATTCACTTAATCTCAAACCTTAAATTTTGTTTTAAGGTTTGTATATATTAAATTATACATGAAGATTTCCAGACTACCAAATAGTTAAAATTAAGCGAACAATATGAAAAACTTTTTATTCGAGTTAAAAGAAGGTATACTAATTTCCCTTAAAGCAATCAGCGTTAATAAAATGCGTGCTGTTTTAACTACCTTAGGAATTATAATCGGAATTGTAGCAGTTACTACCATGTCTACAGCAATTGTCGGATTACGCGATGCATTTGTCAGTTCAATTTCTTCACTTGGAAATGACGTTTTATATGTTGATAAATTCGAATGGATGAGTGGAAAAGATTGGCGTCTTTATAGAAATAGAAAAGATATAACCTACAAACAATATGAAAAACTAAGAAAAATGCTTTCACCTTCTTCTTTTGTTGCAATGGCACCAACTAAAAGGACTTTCGGCAAGACGGTAAAATATAAACAACTTTCAACGCAAGCAGCTATGATTTATGGGACAAATGCAGACTATATGATGACGAGCGGAGCTATTCCTGAGGAAGGGAGGTTTATGAATCCATTGGAAGTTAAATCCGCAAGAAGAGTTTGTATTATTGGTAAAGATATTGCAAAAGCACTTTTCCCAAATCAAAATCCGTTGAATAAATCTATAAGGCTTAATAATGTGCCTCTTAAAGTTATCGGCGTTCTTGAAAAGCAGGGAAGCGCATTCTTCGGCAGCTTTAGTCTTGACGGACAGATTATTATGCCATTAAATGTTTTTGAAAGAATTTACGGCCAAAAACGCGGTAGAATATTAATAAGTATTAAAGTTGCCGATATTAACAAAATGGCTGAGGTAAAAGAAGAAGTTAAAGCGGATATGAGATTAATTAGAAAAGTTCCCCCCGGTAAACCTGATGACTTTGCTATTAATGAGCAAAATGTTTTTACCGACTTTTATGATAAGACAGTAGGCATAATTGCACTTGCCGGAATTGTTATTACTGCATTATCTTTATTTGTAGGTGCTATTGGTATAATGAACATAATGTTTGTTTCCGTAACCGAAAGAACAAAAGAAATTGGTATTCGGAAAGCCATTGGAGCAAAAACCCGGTCCATCATGATTCAATTTTTATCTGAGGCAATTATTATTACTTTGATAGGCGGTATAATCGGTCTAATTATTTCCTATCCCTTAAGTTTAATAATTGATAAAGTTCTTCCTACATCCATGCCGATTAATATTGTAATTTTAGCTCTTGTTATTTCCATTGTAGTTGGTATAATTTCAGGATTTCTGCCTGCCTATAAAGCTGCTAAAATGGATCCTGTAGATGCATTAAGATATGACTGATTTTTTAACAAATACAATTTATTAATTATGCAAATTATGGAAAGTATTTATCTCGCAATTGATTCAATTAAATCAAATAAGTTACGCTCAGCTCTTACACTGCTAGGTGTTGGTATTGGTTTATTTTCCATTATTATCGTTATGACGGCAATCGGAGCTATCGAAAAAAGTGTTGTTGACGCCTTTAATTCCATCGGAAGTAATAACTTTATTATCCAGAAGATGCCTGCTATTAGGATGGGTGGGCACGGTGCTTGGAGAAAATACAGGAATAGAAAAGATATCACAATTGAACAAGGTCAAAAATTAAAAGAAATGACGGAATTACCTGTAGCAATTGGAATTTCACTTAATAAAAGCAGCAGAACGGTAAAGTATAGCAATTTATCAACAAACCCTGATGTGACGCTCTCCGGGATGAATTTAGACGATTTTATAATAAACGATCTTGATATTTCAGCAGGGCGTGGGTTTTCTCAACAAGATATGTTGTATTCAAGATATGTCTGCATCCTGGGAAGTGATGTTGCTAAAAAACTATTTAAGTCAATTGACCCGATTGGGCAAAAAGTAAGAGTCAATAACTTGAATTTAGAAGTAATCGGTGTTTTTAAAGAGCGTGGAAGTGTTCTTGGAAGAGGACAAGATAACTTTGTCGCAATACCTTTATCAACTTATAAGCGAGTTTATGGAGATAGAAGCAGTGCCAATCTTACCGTTATGGCATCGAGTGAAGGAATGCTTCAAGCAACAAAGGATGAAGTAATAGGAGCACTGCGTACAATTAGAAAAGTACCTCCGGGGGAAGACAATGATTTTGAAATTATAACTAATGACCAGCTTATCGCACAATTCAATGATTTAACAAAATATTTTAAACTTGGTGCCGGAATTATTGCATTCATTGCTTTGCTGGCTGCCGGTGTTGGAATAATGAATATTATGCTTGTAAGTGTTACGGAAAGAACAAAAGAAATAGGCATTAGAAAAGCAATTGGCGCCAGAAGAATTAATATAAAAATGCAATTTGTAGTTGAAGCCGTTATTTTATCTTTAATCGGCGGACTTATTGGGATTATTCTAGGAGTTATCGGCGGTAATATTGTTGCAATATATCTTAAAGTCTCGGTAATTCTACCCATCGGCTGGATACTTTTAGGTTTATTTATTACTACTCTTGTAGGAATAATATTCGGAGTTTACCCTGCAGCAAAAGCTTCTAACCTCGATCCGATTGAAGCTTTACGGTACGAATAATTTTATTATTTATCAAATAATCGGGAGCTACTATGGACGATTTTAATGATCTGCAAATGGATGATACTCCTTCTCCTCAACCCAAACCTCACCCAATAAACGGAACATTTCACGTTATTTTCTCTCAAATGACGAGCGATATGAAATTTGTGGGAATGTTTACAATCATTTACGGTGCAATTAATTGTCTTTCAATAATTGGAGCGGTTATCGGTATTCCAATGATTTTTATCGGATTACGGATGAGAGACGCCGCCGATTATTTTGAAGCTTTTAAAAATACAAATGATAAAAATGCTTTAAGAAGCGGATTTGAAGCTCAGGCGAAATACTTCAAAATATCAAAAATAATGATAATTATTTCTCTGGTTCTTATTGTTTTATATATAATAGCAATTATTGTATTCATATCATTTATTTTTAATACAATGGGCAATTTAAATTATAATAATGTTTAAATTATTTATTTATTTGAAAATCTTTATATAAACTATTATACAGAAAAAAGAGATGAGAAAATAAAAGACATAGGCAAATTTGTAGGCTCATATTTTTTTTAATAGCTTTTTTGCAAATTATTGCAAATATCTTTGGTTTAGTAAATACTTAGGAAATTCAATTGAACTTATATATTGTGGTTCTATAATAATTTGATATTTTCTAATTTAAGCATAACAATTATTTTTACTTTTACAGATATTAATGGAATGTTTCATATTTATATTTTTGGTATTAGTAATGAAATCACAAATTTAAAAGATTTATATTTATGGACATTTATTTCTATAATACTAGCTATAATACCTTTTTTACTCTTAATATCAGAAAGTGCTATTAAAGAATTCAAGAGCGAACCAGTTTCTGCATAAATAGCAAATTAATTCTTAATTTAAATAAACCCAACTTTTCCAAAAAGTTGGGTTTATTTTTATGTAGCGGACGCAAATCTTACGTCTATTTTTAATATGTTATTCCGGTTTCGACGAAAGGAGAATGCCGGGATATCAAAAATAAAATTATTTTTCACGTTACAACCATTTCAACCCGATTACAAATCAGGAGATACCAGTATCACGATTCTATCGTGAACCGGTATGACAATCATTGATAAAAAAGCAAAAAAGAACTGTCATTCCGGCTGGAGCGAAGCGAAATGCCAGTTTATCCCTATGGGAAAGCTCATAAATTAAATAAATTAGGCGATGCCGGGACCAGTTCAGTAAGACAAATATTCTAAAAAAACAAATCTTCGAAGTTTTTAAACATGTGAAAAAAAAACATAGTGAACGGAAATATTCGTTCCCCGTTTAAAGCCTTGCAATATCATATTTATACAATTAGATTTATTGCAACGATTAAACAAAATTATATTGCGAATGTAAAACAAATACTTTTCTTAATTTTATTCTTCCATAAAATTATAGCTTTCTTTTGTATAAAAATATTATAATTAAAATATTCGCATTATTAATCATTTTTAGCACCCTAATTTTAGCGCAAAACTCAGATTTAATTTATTCTGTAAGCGATACGTTCAAAGTAAATTTAGAAAACAAATATCTATTATCAGCCATAAATATTGTTCCATTCAGTGAATCCGTATATTTGCATGGTTCCAAAATCAATTTATCGGATTATAAAATAAAATATCCGTTTCCTATTTTAACTTTGTCTAATTCTCTTAAATATTCTTTATTTGATACTTTAATTATCAATTATAATACTACTAAGCTTCCATTTAAGAGTGAGTACCGGCATCAAACATTAGTTTACAAGTTCGATAACAAACTAAAAGACTCATTAAGAGTGTTAAAATCAGTAAATAAACCTTTCACTGCAGAATCTATTTTTGGTAAAAATATTAGAAAAAGCGGCGCGATAATCCGTGGATTTACAATCGGCACAAACAAAGATTTCTCATTAAACAGCGGACTCCGGTTACAGCTATCGGGTAAACTTTCGAATGATATTGAAGTTGTAGCTGCATTAACTGACGAAAATACTCCCATTCAACCCGAAGGGAATACCGAAACGCTTCAAGAACTTGATAAAGTGTTCATTGAAATTAGACATCCGAATGCGGTAGGTACATTCGGCGATTACAATTTCAATCAGAAAATCGGAGAGTTCGGAACAATCAATAGAAAACTCCAAGGTTTTAAAGCCAAAGCTCACATAAAAAATATGAATGCTTCCATTGCACTTGCCGGTTCGAGAGGTAAATATTATGTTAATAGTTTTATGGGCTCCGACGGTGTGCAGGGACCTTACAGACTGCATGGAATAAACAATGAACGTACTATAATAATAATTGCCGGCAGTGAAAAAGTTTATATTGACGGGAAAGAATTAAAAAGAGGCGATAATAACGGGTACACCATTGAGTATGCAAATGCTGAAATTACTTTTACGCCAAATGTGCTTATAACTTCCGCCAGCAGAATTAGTGTCGATTTTGAATATACGGATAGAAAATATGACCGTTCGTTTTTCGGTGGGAATTTTCAGACTAAACTGTTTAACAATAAAGTTCGCGTTAAACTCAGCTATGCTCAAGAAGGAGATAACACTTCCAGTCCAATTGATTTTACCCTGACAAAAGAAGATAAAAGTATTCTTGCTAAAGCAGGTGATGAAAGAAATGCTGCTGTAATTTCCGGAGTTTCACTTGCAAAACCCGATTCCAACGGAAATACTATCGGCACTTATATTAAAGCGGATACTTTAATTAACGGGGAAACCTTTACTTATTATGTTTATAGTCCAGGTAATCCGAATTCACTTTACAACGTGCAATTCAGCTTTGTTGGAAACGGCAAAGGAGATTATATAAGAGAAACTATCGGCAACTTTAAGTTTATAGGAAAAAATAAAGGAACGTATTTACCTCTCGTATTTTTACCCATGCCTCAGCTTAAACAATCGGCAAACATACTTCTGGAAGCTGCTCCCATTAAGGAATTGAATTTAAGTCTTGAATTAGCAGGAAGTTTATTTGACCGGAATAGATTATCCTCTAAAGATGATAATGATAACGACGGGTTTGCTAGAAATATTAAATTAGAATTAAAGCCGAAGGAAATTACTATCGGGAAAATCAATCTTGGAAAAATCGGATTAAACTACAAAGACAGATTTGTTCAAAAAAGGTTTTCTTCTATGGAACGATTTAATAATGTTGAATTCGACAGGGATTATAATATTAACTCTGTAGAAAATAACGATGAGACATTAAGAGAATTTGTCCTCACATTAAATCCGGTCCAACAGCTTAATATTTACTCTAAATATGGTTTTCTAAAAAGAGGTGAGTTAAAATCCAAACGATATGTTTTAAACGCTGAATTGAAAAACAATGAAAACTACGAAGCTGATTTTAATCTTGATTACGTTAATAGCAGAAACGCTTTAATCAAAACCAAGTGGATGAGACAAAACGGAACCGCATCTTATTTATTCGGATTCATTAAGCCCGGTGTTGATTATCTTTATGAAAATAAGGAAGATAGAAACATTAACACAGACTCATTATTTAATACAAGTTTAAAATATTTTGAACTCGGACCATTTATTCAACTATTGAATTATAAAGGACTTTCCGTCACGGCAAAATATTCTTTAAGAACCGAACATTTCCCGCTGAACAGTATTTTGGAAAAAGAATCCATAGCAAAAACTTATTCTTACATTTTAGGTTATTCGAGCCGTCCTTTTAGCACTAATGCCGAAATTACATTCCGTAATAAGGATTTTACCCAAAAGTTCAAATCACTTGGAAGGCTGAATAATCAGACCGTGCTTATAAGAGAAAATTCTAGATTTAACTTCTTAAACAGATTTTTAGACGGTAGTCTTTACTACCAAGCCGCAACTGAAAAAACAGCAAAGCTTGAAAGGGTTTTTGTAAAAGTAAAACAAGGCTCAGGTAACTACGAATATCTCGGTGATTTAAACAATGACGGGATTGCACAAGAGAATGAATTTGCACCGACCATATATAACGGTAATTTTATAATTACTACAATCCCAACAGATGAACTTTTCCCGATAATAAATTTAAAAACTAATTTAAGATTTAAACTTAAGTTTAATAAACTTGTCAAATCCAATAGTTGGGTTGCCGGTTTTATCAAACCCATTTCTACCGAAACATCTTTCAGAATAGAGGAGAAAAGCAAAGAAAAAGATACAAAAAATATATACTTATTAAAGCTAAGCCACTTCTTAAATGATTCAACTACAATTAACGGGTTTAATACATTCCAGCAGGATATTTTCCTTTTTAAAAACCGTAACGACCTTTCATTCAGATTTAGATATTTACAAAGAAAAAGTCTAAACCAATTTAGTTCAGGTATAGAGACCGGATATTTCCGAGAAAGAAGTATTAGGATAGATTTTCGTCTGGTAAAGGAAATGAATAATAGAACCGAGTTTGTCAACCAAATTGATAACGTCCTTGCTACATCAGTATCCAATCGTTCCAGAATAGTTACAAGCAATAATTTAATTTCCAATTTTTCATACAGACCGATGAAAAATGTGGAAGTCGGTTTTAGAATAAAGGTCGGTAAGACGCAAGATAACTTTCCCGAAACACCCACAATAATTGATGAAAATTCAGAGCTGTTACGTTTCACTCTTTCGTTTGCCGGGAAAGGACGGTTAAGAGTTGAAGCGGAAAGAATTGAATTGAACCCTAATAATTTAAGTAATCAAATACCTTTCGAAATTTTGCGCGGGAACTCTGTTGGTAAAAATTATAGATGGGATCTTAATTTCGATTACCGTGTAGCCGACAATTTACAAATCAACATAAATTATAACGGTCGACTGCAGGGTATTGGAAAAGTAATAAATACTATGCGTGCAGAAGCAAGGGCATACTTTTAGACCAGCATACAGATCTGTTTTAAATTCTATATGATTAAAATAATCAGTAAATTTATATTTTGAAATAAAAACGAGATATTTCCCGGTGCAAATTGAATCTTATTTAATTGAATCTCATATATTTAGAAGAATAAATAATAATATTGAATATCTTATTCTAAAAAGGTCGGGCAATGACTCTTATCCGAATATATGGCAGATGGTTACCGGAACAATCGATAAAGATGAAAAAGCTTTTGAAACTGCACTTAGAGAAATTAAAGAGGAGACTAACCTTATCCCCAAAAATTTTTGGATAATTCCTTTTGTTAATTCTTTTTATTCGAAAGAGAGAGATTCTATTTGCTTAATTCCGGTTTTTTGTGCTGAAGTTGAACCGGAATCGGAAGTGATTATTTCCAAAGATCATTCCGCATACTTATGGACAACCATGGAAAGTGCAAAAGAGAAATTTGCATGGCACGGGCAAAGGCAGTCGCTTAATATTATTCACGAGTACGTAACTACTCGAAATAATTATTTATTTTTTAACAAAATTGAATTATAGTATTTACTAAATATTTTTTAGATTAAGCACTTAAATATCAGTTAATAATTGGAGTAAATTTGGGACTATTAATTGTTGGGTCTATTGCCCTGGATTCCGTAGAAACACCATTCGATAAAGTTGAAAATGCTTTAGGGGGTTCTACGACTTATATTTCTTTAGCATCAAGTTATTTTACATATCCCATCCATATTGTTGGAGTTGTCGGGGAAGACTTTCCTGCAGAATATATTGAAATGCTTGAAAATCATGAGATTGATACGGAAGGTTTACAAATAATTCCAGGCGGAAAAACTTTTAGGTGGGGAGGGCGTTATCATTACGATCTTAATGTAAGAGATACTTTATTTACTGATCTTAATGTCTTTGAAAATTTTGACCCGATAATCCCGGAAAAGTCTAAGAAAAATAGCTTTGTTCTACTAGGCAATATAGTTCCGTCCCTTCAAAATAAAGTTCTCGATCAGCTGGAAAATCCAAAATTTGTAGTCTGCGATACAATGAATCTTTGGATTGAAACGACAAAAGATGATTTGTTGGATGTTTTGAAAAGGGTTGATGTACTTATTATCAATGATTCGGAAGCAAGATTACTTTCAAACGAACCCAATTTAATTAAAGCTGCAAAAATTATTCAGACACTCGGGCCAAAATATTTGATTATTAAAAAAGGTGAGCACGGTGCATTATTATTTAATGATACGACAATTTTCTCTGCCCCGGCTTATCCATTAGAAAACATTTACGATCCAACCGGAGCGGGAGATTCTTTTGCAGGTGGATTTATCGGTTATTTGCACCAGACAAGGGACCTAAGTTTTGAAAATTTGAAGCGGGCTGTGATTTATGGAAGCGCTTTAGCTTCATTTTGTGTAGAACAGTTCAGCACTAAAGGAATTGAGTATTTAGATAAACTTCAAATTCATGATAGGTTTTTAGAGTTCCGCGAACTTTCCAGGTTTGACGATGATGAGTAGTTTCAATTCAATTGAATTTAAAAACGATAAACTTATTTTAATTAACCAAACCAAACTACCTCTTCAAGAAGAATATATTAAAACCGATAAATATTACAGAATTGCTGAGGCAATTGAGAATTTAGAAGTTAGAGGCGCTCCTGCTATTGGCGTTGCAGCCGCGTATGCATTAGCATTGGCTTTCAAACATAAAAAATATTCCGAAAAGTATTTCGATACTGTTTATAATCGCCTCGCTTCTACACGCCCAACCGCTGTAAATCTTTTTTGGGCATTGGAAGAAATGAAAAGTGTGTATACTCAAAATCGGGAATCAGGAAATCTTTATGAAATTCTCCTTCACAAAGCTATTGAAATTCATCAAAATGATATTATTAAATGTGATTTGATGGCAAAAAACGGTTTAAAGATATTCGATAAAAAATCAGTTGTACTAACTCATTGTAATACCGGGAAACTAGCTACAGGCGGAAACGGAACAGCATTTAATGTAATTTCGAAAGGATTCGAAAACGGATTGGTTTCTCATGTTTACGCTGATGAAACCAGACCGCTGCTTCAAGGTTCAAGGCTTACTGCATTCGAATTGGATAAAGCCGGAATTCCTTTTTCAATTATTACGGATTCAACAGCTGCATTTTTAATGAAGCAGAAGAAAGTTGATTTAGTCATCGTAGGAAGTGATAGAATTGCAGTAAACGGAGATGCTGCAAATAAAATAGGCACTTATAATTTAGCAGTGCTTTGTAATTATCATCATATACCTTTTTACATCGCCGCACCTGTTACAACAATCGACAAATCATGCAAAACAGGCGATGATATAAAAATTGAGTTGCGAAATAAAAGTGAAATCCTAGAGATAAAAGGTGTACCGGTTTCAAAAGGCACTTATGATGTTTTTTCACCGGCTTTTGATATAACTCCGAGTGAGTTGATAAAAGGAATCATTACGGATTCAGGTTTTTATAAATTTCCATTCAATTTTGTAGAGATATAATCTTATTTCCTCTTAAAACTTTTTTATATTACTAACTGAATCAATTTCAATTAATAAACTTCAAAAGACAATTATCAAATTAAAAACAATATTCAAACAACAAACTCAAAATAATAAATAGAACATAGAATTTGATTCGTGGGATTTATCTCGATAAAAAGCATTGTAACAAGTATTGTTATTTGGATTTTAGAATTTGTTTTTTATTACAAATTTATTGAAGTGAAAGCAATATCCACTAAAATGAGTGGTTTTAACAATTTTCCAGATCAATAAAAGAACTCCTAACATGCCGGAAATTATTAAAACAAAAGCGATAGTCATAAGAAAAATAGACTTCGGAGATACAAGCCAGATAACAACTTTTTATACTCCGCTTTATGGTAAATTATCCGGTATACTCAAAGGTGCCCGTTCAGGCAAATCTAAACTTAAAAATAAAGTAGATTTATTAAACCATTTAGAAATTGTTATTTACCGAAAGGAAAGTAGAGACCTGCAAATTGTAAGTCAGGCAGATTTAATCTCTGCGTTTCCAAGAATAAAAGAAGACCTTGAAAAATTAAAATACGGTTCGGCAATAGTTGAATTATTACTTAACTTAACTTCCGAAAATGAAAAAAATGAAAGGTTATTTAGAGGAACCGCTAAAGTATTAGATATTTTAGACTCTACAAATATTAAACCTTCAAATATATTTGCAAAGTATTTATACTTTTTTATTAAAGAAATAGGATATGATATTCAAGTTAATAAATGTTCGGAATGCGATTCGGATTTATCAAAGAGTTATAGTTTCGGTTTTAAATTCGATCAAGGAATTTTATGTGAGAACTGTAAAAGCAAATTTGATGCTGCAGAAAATATTACTTCGGAACATTTCAGATTGTTGAATTGTCTAAACTCCAAAAATTATTGTGTTGAGTTCAAACAATCTTTAATAAACAAGATGATTCATTTAATGGAGAAATATTTAATTTATCACATCCCGGAATTCAAAGGAATAAAATCAATTTACATGTATTAATAAATTTAAGTGTCAGGAGGACATAAAATAATGAAACAAAGAACTATATTCGGAACTATTGCATTGCTAATTATCGGACTTGTATTTGGGGTTGTATTAGTTTCCAGTTTCGGATGGGTAAAACCAAGTATGGCTGAAATACAAATAGGAAGTAAAAATCCACCGGTATCGCCAATAACAACAGATGCAAAATCGTTTAATGAAGCTTTTGTAGATGTCGCTCAGAAAGTAACTCCCTCAATTGTACAAATAACGGTAGTAAGTAAAGTTAAAGGAAATCCGCATGATGCATTTCAATTCTTTTTCCCGTTTAACGATAAAAACATGCCTCGCAAACAAGCTGCTTCGGGAAGCGGAATAATTATTTCCGATGACGGTTATATTCTTACTAATAATCATGTTGTTAAAAATGCCATTACTGTTGAAGTAACTTTAAATGATAAAAGGGAATTTAAAGCAAAAGTAATCGGCACAGATCCTTTAACGGATTTGGGCGTAATAAAAATTGATGCAAAAGATTTGCCCGCAGCATATTTGGGCAATTCCGATAAACTTAAAGTAGGAACATGGGTAATGGCTATCGGAAATCCGCTTTCACTAACTTCGACCGTTACCGCGGGAATAGTAAGCGCAACAAATAGAAGTTTAAGATTAATAAAAGACAGCTATGGAGTTGAAGATTTCATTCAAACAGATGCAGCAATAAATCCCGGGAATAGCGGGGGAGCGTTAGTCGACCTAAACGGTGCAGTAGTTGGAATTAATTCAGCAATAGCAACAAACGGAATGTCCGGCACTTATATTGGTTACGGTTTTGCAATTCCGATTAATCTTGCTAAATCAGTCGCTCAAGATTTGATAGCAAACGGGAAAGTCAGCAGGGGATATATAGGAGTTCAGATATCAGAAGTTGATGCTGCTACAGCAAAAGCTGTAGGTTTGGCTAAACCTACGGGCGTTATGATTCAAAATATAGTAAAAGACGGTTCCGCTGCATCCGCCGATATAAAAGCCGGTGATATAATATTAAAAATTGATAATAAGGTTGTAAATCAACCAAATGAACTACAAGGTTATGTAGCAACAAAAAGAGCCGGAGATGAAGTTACTTTAACTTTATTTAGAAACGGTGATACAATTGAAAGAACTGTTAAATTAAAATCCCGCAATTCTGCCGGAGACGAAACAGTTGTAAATAATGATAAAAAAGAAGAGAAAAAAGACAATGAAGGTCTTGAGGAAATAACTTTTAAGGATCTTGGACTATCTGTAAAAGATATGAATAAATCACAGCTTAAAAAGTTTGATGCCGAGAATGGAATTCTTATTACCGGCGTAAAAGAATTTAGTCCGGCTGCTAACCAAAGACTAAGACCCGGTTATATTATTATTGAAGCTAATAATAATAAAGTCGAATCGGCAAAGGATTTTGAAAAAATAATTGATAAAAAGAAAGGCAAAGCTATTTTGCTGAAAATAAAAGCAGATAAAGAGAACACTTTCTTTGTTGGATTGGAAATACCTAAATAATATTCCACCCCTATTAAAAGTATAATTAAAGCGTCCTTCCGTGGGCGCTTTTTTTTAAAGTAATTGTCAGCTTACAAGTATTGTATATGTTCAAAAGTTTTCTTTATCTTTGTTATTAAATCTGAATATCAAATGGAAGAGGTATGATACGTTTTCTAACTGCAGGAGAATCTCACGGGAAAGCTTTAACAGCTATTATCGATGGATTTCCTTCTAACATAAAAATTGAAAAAGAATATATTGATTTTCATTTAAGCCGCCGACAAATGGGTTACGGACGAGGCGGTCGAATGATAATTGAATCCGATACTGTAGAAATTCTATCCGGTGTAAGATTCCAAAAAACGTTAGGTTCACCAATTTCCTTACTTATAAAGAATAATGACTGGGAAAACTGGACAGACAAAATGACTCCCGGTAAAAAACCAAAAGGTATTGATAAAATAACAATACCGCGCCCCGGGCATGCCGATTTAGTTGGAGTAGCCAAATACAATTTTAACGATATTAGAAATTCAATAGAGCGTTCAAGTGCACGGGAAACAGCTGCCAGGGTAGCTGTTGGTTCTGTTGCTCGTGCTTTTCTGCAATATTTCGGAATCACTATCGGAAGTTTCGTTGAAAGCATTGGAAATATTTATCCTAACAACAATTATCTTACCAAACTTCTTAACAATGATTTACCGAATAATTTTAGTGCATGGCAAATCTCGGAGAATGCTGATGAAAGTTCTGTACGCGTATTAGAAAATAAACAGGAAGAAAAGATAATTAGGAAAATAAAATCGATTAAAAAGAAAGGCGATACACTTGGCGGGACATTTGCAACTGTTGCTTCCGGCTTACCCATTGGATTAGGATCCTTTGTACAATATGACAAACGACTGGACACCGAAATTGCCGCTGCTATAATGTCGATCAATGCAGTAAAAGGAGTAGAAATAGGAACAGGCTTTACATCTGCTGAATCAATAGGTTCGGAATCTCACGACCGGATAATTAAGAAAGGAAATAGTATTATACGAAAATCAAATAGAGCAGGCGGCATTGAAGGCGGCATATCAACTGGGTTGCCGATTATTGTCCGGGGAGCCATGAAGCCGATTGCAACACTAATGTCACCGATTGAAACTGTTGATTTAACAACTATGAAAAATGTTCTTGCACGGAGGGAAAGAAGCGATTTTGTTGCCGTTCCCGCTTGTGCCGTTATTTCCGAATCGATGCTGGCATGGGTATTAGCCGCATTTATGCTGGATAAATTCGGCGGCGATTCTTTGGAAGAAACGAAAGATAATTATAATTCATATACTAATAAATTAAATAATCGCATCAGAAGAAATTTTAATATAAACCGTTAGCTTCTATTACAAATACAAAACTAAACTATGCTGAATATTAAAATATTTGTCTTTAGCCCGTTTCAAGAAAATACTTATGTTGTTTGGGACAATGAAAATAATTCTGCTGCTATTATTGATCCCGGTTGTCTCGAACAATCGGAAGAAAAAATGCTTTCAGATTATATAGCTGATAATTCCCTCATTATCAAATATCTTATTAACACGCATTGTCACATTGATCACATCTTTGGAAATGCATATGTAAAACTAAAATATGATTGCGAATTCTTGGCTCCCGAGAAAGATGCTTTTCTCATTGATATGATGCATGAACAAGCCGGTATGTTCGGTTTAAATGTTAAACTTTCTCCAAAACCGGATCGGATGATTTCTAAAGAGCAATCACTTGCACTTGGTAATTCCCATTTGGATTTTCTTTTTACACCAGGTCATACTCCCGGCGAGTATTCAATTTATTCAGCGGAAAATAATTTCTGCATTACCGGGGATGTATTATTCAAAGAGGGAATCGGTAGAACCGATTTATGGGGCGGAGATTATGATACACTTATTAATTCAATAAAAACAAAATTGATGACTTTACCTGACGACACAATTATTTATCCCGGACACGGAAAGAAAAGTACAATTGGTTATGAAAGGACAAATAACTCATTTCTCTGATAAATTGATTTACAAAGGTACTTTATTTATATTTTTTGTTTGAAAAGAGAAAATAAGTTTTAAATTACTCAAATGAATAAATTAAATATCAGCTGTTCAAAGAAAATAAAAATTGCCTTTACTGCAATAACTACTTTGATATTCATTTATTTGATGCTCTTCGAGTTTATCATTCCTCAAAATGAAATAATACCAAAGCCTTCTCTTCTTGTTATTTCGCTTCCTTCTTTATGGCTTGACTATGATTTCCCGATAAGATTTACTTTAACCTTTTCTGTTGTTTATATCTCATTATTCTTAGGTTATGTAGTTTTACTTTTAAAACGCTACTTTATCATTAAATTTTATTACTTATTTCCGAATGTCCTAAATATTCCGAATCTATTAAAATATTTTCCCGCATTTTTTTATATTTTAATTTCTGCTTATTGGTTCGGTAATAACATTTATTTCGAATTACTATTCGGAATTATTTATGCAGCAACACTTTTAACCTTTAGTCTTTTAAAAGAAATTCCACTCGTACACAGAGAATATATTGATGCTGCTAAAAGTTTAAACGTTCCGACAAAAACTATATTTTCCGAAGTTATTTGGAAATCCTTAAAACCCGGTATTTTCAATGAGCTGATTCGTCTTCACTATTCTTTATGGATATTAGTTTTAATTTACGAATATGTTGCTAATACAAACGGTTTAGGTTTAATTTATAAATTGGCTTTGCTTTATAAAGATCCGGCTGTTATAATCGATTTTGCTGTTATTTTGAGCGTTGTAATATTATTTGGGAAAATGGTCTTGTCTTATCTTAAAAA
>BDSW01000052.1 GCA_002898175.1 bacterium BMS3Abin04 | reverse complement strand
CTCGTGTTTTTTCTTCTCACTTCGCAGTTTGTTATAAACACCGGTGTAAAAGTAAAATTGCCGGCATCAAAAACAAATGAACAAACAACACCTTCTCGCCTTGTTGTATCAATTACTCCCGAAGGAAAAGTTTATCTCGGGTCAAAACTAACCGAGCTTTCAACGTTATCCGGCGCTTTAGATGACGTGAAGACAAAATCCGGTGAAAATAATTTAATTATCCGTGCGGATAAGAAAGTAGAAATAGATTTAGTAATTCGCGTTATTGATGCTGCAAAGAGTATTGGGATTGATAGATTTACAATTGAAACAGAAAAAGAATCTTTCTGATGAAATTTAGCAAGGAAAAAACACAATCTTATTTAATCTCAATTACAATACATGTAATTATTGCTCTTCTATTTTTGTTCTTAAATTTTTCGGTCGAACCGGAGCAAGATAATTTTGTTACGATTGGTTTTGGTGATGTAGGCAAATTAAGTTCTCCGGGTGCGCTTGGACATAATAAAATAAAAGAAGCGAAAATATCAAAACCGGAAAAAATAAAAAAGAAGGCAAAAACAGCCGTAAAAAAGGTTGAAGTACCGAAAGTTAAAAATAGCGATGAAACTAATAAAGTTGTAGTTGCTGCTTCCAAGAAAAAACAAAAAGTTGAAACTCCGCCTCAAAAAGTAAAACCGGTTGTGAAAGAAACAAAAAAGGAAAGTAAAGGGAAGGAAGTAAGCGGAGAAGGCGAAGGTAATTTTGGATTTGAAATTGACTTTGGCGGGAAGGGGAAAAGAAAAATTTACAGTTATGAACTACCAAAATATCCGGCGGGCGTTTCAAAAGAAATTGATGTTAAGTTAAAATTTACAATTTTACCGGACGGAACAGTTGGGAGAATTATTCCTTTAATAAAGGCAGATACCCGTTTGGAAATGGCGGCTATAAATTCTTTACGTCAATGGAGATTTGAACCTTTACCTCCGAGCAATAAAAAAGCAGTGCAAAATGCGGTTATTGTATTTCCTTTTCGGCTGCAGTAGGGTCTTTGCTTTTGTAGTAAAATTTGTAAAAAACAATCTCACCTAAACTAACCGAAATTAAAGCTAAAGTATCCAAGTTAAACTCCTTGCTTAAACCTTGTAGCGGAAAAATTAATTTTACTACCATAGCGGAAAGCGACCATCCGATTGTAAATAGAATAATAATTAATATTGCATTCAGGAAACCGGAGGTTAAAGATTCCCTCTTCCACTTTTTAATAAATATGGTAGTTAAAAAAACAATATGTGCGAGGAAAATAAAAGCTGCAATCATTGGAAATTATATAAATTAAACTCTATTTGCTCTTGAATTAATAAACTTAGCTCCAATTAAAGCGCCGATCATCCCGAAAATTGGATTAATTATCAAATTATTTATTAAGAGTGAAACGGAATACAGCAATGAAAATCCATCTGTTTTAATAGAGTTCACTACATTATTAGTTAAGTCCAATACCTGTTGTTTTACATCGTTGGTAACAGGAAATTGATCAACAAATCCTTTTAAGTCGTTAACGACATACAAAAGATCATTGTTTTTTGTGATAAAAGTAATTAGCAATTCAAAAGAAGTGCCGAATATTGCAGCGTATATTCCTGTCATTAAACCCATCATTAAGGCTTTGCTTGTTTCAATCGCGCCAAATGATTTATTTGCCTTTTGATCTAAAATTAGGGCTACAATAGCTGCGAATGGTATTATTAAGCAGCATGAAAAACTTTTTACAATTGGAACGACAGCAAGAACGCCTGCGCCAAAACCTGCAACTAATGCCGGTAAGTATTTTTTCAAAATTTATCCTTGTTTTTTCTTTTCTTTAATTAAGTTTAAAATGCCTTCGTGAATATATAAAAAACCGACTGAACCTAAAAGAATTCCTGTGCTAAAAGCAATTGTTTTTGAATAATGATAAATTCCGAGTGAATATAAAATTACATCAGCAAACATTGGAATAGACGCAATAAGTAAAAACTTAACATTTAATTGCTTTTTTATTTTTAATACTAACAGTAAAAAAGAAGATATCAAAGCGCCGGAGTAAATACCTGTACATCTTGCACAGACCAAGGTATGTTTGTATCCCACTGAAATTAACTTTTCCGGCTGCTGATGACAAACAATGGAATATGATTTATGCAAGAATGGAAGTAAAAAAACAAAATGATCATCATATGGAATAATAAATTCTATAAATATTCCCAAAAACCAAACCAGTATTATTAAAAATATGATAAGTCTTATTCGAAAAGGCAAACCGTAAAGTCCTGCTTATTAATGTTCTTGTTCAATTTGAAATACGAAAATGCTCTGTCTAGTTAGAATGTACAACTTGTTGTTAAAAACCAATCCATCCGTTATAATTTTTTGATTATCCCTAAATTTAAATTGATTAATAATTTTATCTCTATTTGCTAAATCGATTATTGATACTGCCTCCGGGTTTGTTAACGTTAAGTAACTAAAAGTTATATTAATATTATCGGCTTCAGTATTTGTTTTGAGTTTAAACAAACCGTTTCCGTATTGATCAAAAACATCAACATAACCGGATTCCAGTACAAAAATATTACCGCCTTTAGAAACAGCAAATTTAATGGGGTTTGAAATTGAAAATTCACCTGCATCAACGCCTCCGATTTCCTGACTAAAATTTCCGCTTAAGTCGTATTTTAAAATTCTATCATTATCCGAATCTAATATGAACATATCACCTTGACCTGAAACACCTACGCTTGTTGGATAACCGAAAGTAAAATTGTTATCGGTATTATCGCTTGTAGTAAACACGGAAAGAAAATTCAAGTCTTTATCAAATATCTGTATTCTGTTATTGTTTTTATCTGCTACATAAACGTTTAACGGAGTAGCAAAAACATCAACGGGATCATCAAACTGTGAAGTTGCCCAGCCGTAACCGCCTATGAAAGTTAAAATATTTCCCAACGTATCAAGTTTATATAATTCATTTTTATATGAATCGGTAACGTAAATAATTCCGTTCATTGTTATTGTAAATGATGAGGCATTTTGAAATTTGCCGAATTTATTTATTTTATTATAACTTTGAGCTCTAAAGCCGTTCGAGCTTATTATAATGAGCAAGAATAATATTGTTTGTTTCATATTTAAAATTTACAGATTCATACCATTATACAAAAGGGAATAATTTTGATGGGAAATTAAATTTTAATAAATTAAAAAGAAGTATTTATAAAATTCTTTGCCAAAGTAAGGTAATTTACTAATGATATCTGCAAAAGAAAAAGACAGAGCGAAAAAAATATTTGGTTTATTTAAGAAGGAATATCCTAAAGTTAAACCGGCGTTAAATTTTCGGTCGCCGTTTGAATTACTTATAGCCACAATACTTTCGGCACAGTGTACGGATGCAAGGGTTAATGTTGTTACAGAAGCCTTATTTAAAAAGTATAAATCACCTCAGGACTATTTAAAAGTTACTCAAGAGGAATTAGAAAGAGATATTTATTCTACCGGTTTTTACAGACAGAAAACAAAGAGTATACGCAATTGCTGCAGCATTTTGGTTGAAAAGTATAATTCAAAAGTTCCGGCTGATTTTGATACACTTACAAAATTACCAGGGGTTGGAAGAAAAACCGCCTCGGTTGTTGCAGGCAATGCTTTTAATATTCCTGCAATTGCCGTTGATACACATGTAATCAGGTTATCAAATTTATTGGGATTTGTAAATACTAAAAATCCAATTGAAATTGAAAAAGTTTTAAAAGAACTTTTACCTAAAAAAGATTGGGTAAATTCTTCGCATTGGCTTGCAAGTCATGGTAGAAAAGTTTGTATAGCTCGAAAACCTAAATGTGAAATTTGCGTTGTCGCTAATTTATGTCCTCACTTTAACCGGAAGTAGGAAATATTAACATTCAGAGAATCAAAATTATTGATTAATTAAAGGAATAAAAAATGGTAAACGATAGAGAAGCTTGTTTAAGTTTGTTGAAAGAATACACTAAAAGTGAAAGTTTATTAAAACACGCATACGCTGTTGAAAGCTGCGTACGGGCTTATGCGAAAAAGTTTGGTGAAGATGAAGAGTTTTGGGGTAACGTTGCTCTCCTTCACGATTTTGATTATGAAAGATATCCGACTGCGGAAGAACATCCTTATAAAGGAGCGGAAATTTTAAGGGAAAAAGGATTTGACGAAGAATTTATTAAAACTATTATGTCGCATGCCGATTACACCGGAGTTCCGCGAGACACCAAACTTGCTAAAGTTCTTTTTGCATGCGATGAGCTTGCCGGTTTTATTACTTCCGTTACTCTGGTTAGACCAAGTAAATCACTTGACGAAGTAAAAGTTAAGTCGGTAAAAAAGAAAATGAAAGACAAAGGATTTTCCCGGGCAGTAAGCAGGGAAGATATTATCAATGGCGCCGAAGATTTGGGAATCCCTCTTGAAGAACATATTCAATTTTGTATTGAAGCAATGAAAGATAAAAAAGATTTATTGGGGTTATGAAAGCCCGGATTTTTATTGTTAGATCAGAATGGTAATAATTTTGTTCTCTCTAAAAATTTAGATAAAAATGTTTTATTAGTTTTTTATCCAAAAGACACTTTGCCGGTTTGTACTAAACAACTTAAAGATTATAACGATAATTTAGAAGGTTTATTGAAGCAAATATAAAAGTTGTTGGAATTAGTATTGATAATTTGGAAAAGCACAAATTATTTGCGTCAAAATTAAATCTTGATTTTCCGGTTTTAGTTGATGCGGATAAAAAGGTAAGCAAATTATACGATGCATTAAGTTTTACAGGAATTAATAAAAAAAATTAAAACTTAATTAATAAAAAAAGTAAAATAATTTTTTGAAAAATCTGTGTTACCGAACAGCTATAAAAACATAGAATTTTTGCTTTATAATGTAATACAAAAATTAATGGATGACGTTTAATTGACTTGACAAAGTCAATTTAAGTTCCCTATTTTACACATACAAAAATTCAAGGGAAAGTTTTATAGAGAAATCTGCTACTGTTATAGAGAATTTGGGATTTTATCCCGAAGCTTTTAAATAATTGATTACGTATACAAACTAAAGTGTAATGAACAGCAGATTTTTAATATTAATAGTTTCCCTATTTTTATGCTCAAGCATTTTTGCTTCCGAAGATGTTAAAGTTATATCCTCAACACCTACGTACATTATTATTCAATATACTGCTCAGAATATAGATACTTCAAAAATTTCATCAGGTAATGGAAATTTTGTTCGTGTATCGTTAGATAATTGTTTGTTGGACCCTTCGGTAAAAATTGGTGAACCTCAAGTTCTCACGAGAACTTTAAATTTAGGTGTACCGAATGAATTTGGTAATACAATACAAATAATAGGATCTGAATCTGTCTCAATAAAAGGTAGTTTATTTCCTAAACCGGATTTAGTAAAAGACGGTACGTTGAATAATGAAAAATATGTAGCTTCAGAAAATTATTCTAGTTTCGTTAATCCTGAACTTGTATCATTCGGTGAATTTGATTTGACCCGCGAATTGCAAGTCCAAAATATTGATATTCATCCCGTGCAATTTAATCCAAACACCAAGTCTATTAAAATTTATACAAAAATAATTTTCAGAATTAATTATGCAATTCCGGTAAAGCAACTTTACCCAATCAAAAATGATGGGTTACTTAGAGACTTAGTAATCAATTTTAAAACTGCCCGAAATTGGGGAGTTGTTAGCAATACTTTGAGAAAGATTGCTTCTAATTCGGTATTAGCAGCAGGAACTTGGTATAGGTTCGAAGCTCCGGACGAAGGAATATACAAAATTACCCGCACTATGCTGCCTGAACTTGGAATTGATCCGAATACCGTTGACCCGAGAACAATTAAAATTTATAATAACGGCGGTTACATTTTACCGCAAGCTGTGAATGCACCGCGTCCCAACGGCTTAACGGAAAATGCGGTTTTTGTTGAAGGTGAAAATGACGGCAGATTTGATGATAATGATTATATTTTGTTGTATGGACGAGGAGTAGATTTCTGGGAATATAATTCGACAAAGGGAAAAATACTCAGGAATAAAAATTGGTATTCCAAACACAATTATTATTGGATTACGTCCGGGGGAAATCCAGGGAAAAGAATGGAGCTTCAGAATTCTTTAGATGAACCGAATCCTTTAAAACAGACTTCAACAAAATCCTTTAAATTTTTAGATGATGATAAAACTAATCTTTTACGTTCAGGTTTAATTGATGTAGGTGACGAATTTTCTGCCAATGCAAGATCTAAAACTTATATTAATACTCTTTCCGAATTGATACCGGATTCCGGCATTAATTTTTCGTTTCAATTTGTTAATAGTTCCTCGCAACAAAATACATTGAGTTTAGAGGAAAACGATAAAACAATTTTTTCTTCGTTGCTTCCGCGGGTAAGTGGAAGTTTAAGCATTTACATAATCGGTAAATTATACAAGAATCAAGCTTCTTATTCCGGTGTTTTACCGGATAACAGGAGTGTATTGAAGTTTGTATTTTCGCCGAGAGATAATCAAGCAAAAGGTTATTTAGATTATTATGAAATCCGTTATTATGCTAAGCTGCGTGCTGTAGATAATTATTTGCTGTTTTTTTCAAATAAAGCTTCATCAAATGTTCAATATACTATTAGTAACTTTTCAAGCAGTAATATTCTTGCATTTAATGTTTCGGATTATAAAAATGTAAAATTAATTTCCGGTTCAAGCATTAACGGGGGAACAATTACATTTCAAACTCCTGAAACTAATAAAGCATCTCGTTACATTGCTCTGGAAAAATCTGCTTTCAAATCTCCGACAAACTTTAAAAAGATGGAAAATTCAAATATTCATGCAATTACTCCCGGTGCAAAATATATAATTATTTCAAATAAGGTTTTTAAAGAACAAGCTGAAAGATTAAAAAAATATAGAGAATCGGAATCTCCATACCCGATTTCAACGGCACTAGTATATGTTGATGAGATTTTTAATGAATTTTCAATGGGAATGGTTGACCCTACGGCAATTAGAGATTTTATTATGTACGCATATAATAATTGGCAAGTGAAGCCGGAATATATTTTACTCTTCGGTGACGGTGATTTTGATTATGATAATATTTTAGGACTAAATGTAAATTTTGTTCCGACATATCAAACAATGGAATCGATGAACGAAATTACGTCTTACACTATGGATGATTATTATTCGAGAATAGTTGGGAATAACAACAGTGCGGATGTTGCAATAGGGAGACTGCCTGCTGCTAATGTAAACGAAGCAGAATCTATAGTTGATAAAATTATAAAATATGAAAAGGGATCCGATAGAACTCTTTGGAGAAATACAATTACCCTGGTTGCCGATGACGGATTAACCTCAAAGGGTGATGACGGATCATTGCATACCGGTCAATCGGAAGCTTTATCCAGGAACAATATACCTGCATTTTTTGACCAAAATAAAATTTATTTATCTGCTTACCCAACAGTTGTAACAGGGTCGGGCAGAAGGAAACCGGAAGTGAATAAAGCAATTATTAATGCAATTAATAACGGTTCGTTGATAGTTAATTATATCGGGCATGGTAGTCCCGAACTCTGGGCGCACGAAGATGTTTTTGATAGAGAAACTTCGTTCCCTCAACTAAGTAATAAAGATTATTTTTTCTTAACTGCAGCTACATGCGATTTCGGGAAGTATGATGATCCGGAAAACCAAAGCGCTACGGAAGAACTTATTTTTATGAAAGATCGGGGCATTATTGGCGGGCTTACGGCAGTTAGACCTGTTTACTCTAATGAAAATGCTTCCTTGAATTCAGTCTTTTATACGAAGTTATTTAAAAATAAAGATGAAGAAGGTTTGCCAAAACGGATTGGAGAAGCTTACTTTCAATTAAAGCAAAATAAAACGGGTAATAATGACGAAAAATTTCATCTATTGTGTGACCCTGTCCTGCGGCTGGATCAACCTGTTTTACCTGCTAGGATCGATTCCATTAATCACGAGACACTCACAACAGATATTCAAATAAAGGCTTTAGGGAGCGTTCTACTTTCAGGTACGGTGTTAAATGTGGATAGCAGTTTTAATAATTTTAACGGGAACGTAATTGTTACTGTTTTTGATTCGAGAAGAAGAATAGAACTAAAAGATATTAATTATTACATGGATGTCCAAGGAGGAGTAATTTTCCGTGGTCAGGCTTCAGTGGAAAACGGGAAGTTCTCAACAGGATTTATTGTACCAAAAGATATTTCGTATGAAAATAAAAATGGAAAAATTGTTACGTATTTTTTTAATGATAATTCCGATGGAGTTGGGTTTACTACTAACATAATTGTTGGCGGTACCGATTCATCAAGAGTCAATGATCATACTGGTCCCAAAATACAAATATTTTATGATGATGAAACATTTAAGGATTCGTATTTAGTCAATCCTAATTTTACTCTAATTGTAAAACTAAATGATGAAACCGGATTAAATACGACAGGTCTTGGAGTAGGACATAAACTTGAAGCAATATTAAATGATGATTCGGAAAACCCGGTTGATTTAACCAACTATTTTATTGGTGATCTAAATTCGTTTGGTAAATCCGGAGTTGTTAAATATAATTTTAATTCGTTGGCTCAGGGGAAGTATAAGATTAAAATTAAAGCTTGGGATGTTTTTAATAATTTTTCAACTCAAGAAAGTAGTTTCCAAGTAGTAGACGATAACAATATGGTTGTACGTGATGTTTTTAATTATCCTAATCCCTTCTCCAATTTTACGGCATTTACATTCCAGCAAAATTTAACAAAACCTTTAGATGTAACAATTAAAATTTATACTATTAGTGGACGTTTAATAAAGACTATTACAAAAAATAATATACCTGAAAAGTTTGTAAAAATAAATTGGGACGGGCGCGATGAAGACGGAAATACAATCGCAAACGGAACTTACTTTTATAAACTAATCGTAAAAACCGTTGATGGTAATTATAATCAGAATTTACTTGGAAAATTAGCAGTAATTAGGTAAAATTAAAATTCTTACAAAAATGAAACATTATATATTAACATATTAGGAGGGAAAACAACGATGAAAAGAATAGCATTGTTCTTTCTTTTATTCGCATCGATCGTTGGATCATTTAGTAAAATAAACGCTCAGGGAGAAACAGCGGTTCCATTTCTGCTGCTGGCACCTGATTCAAGAGCCGGCGGTATAGGAGAATCCGGAGGCGGCTTAGCTGATAATTCCGCTGCAATTTTTTGGAATCCTGCAGGTCTTGCTTTTTTAAGAGGCTCGGAAGTAAGCATTACACATAGTAATTGGTTGCCTCAGTTTGGTTTAAGCGATCTTTTTTATGATTATTTGACTTATAGGCAGTATGTAGACGACATAAGCGGAACGATTTCTTCAAGCATTACTTATATGAACTTTGGTGAATTCATTCGAACCGGTGAAGGGGGGCCTGAAGAATTAGGCCGATTCCGTTCTTTCGATGCATCTTTAACTCTTGGCTATGCTACTAAAGTTAGTGAAGACTGGGGACTTGGTTTTAATTTCCGTCTAATTCATAGTCGACTTTCGGACAAGCCGACGGCACAAGAACAGGGCAGCGGTGTTGCTACTTCGGTTAGCTTTGATATTGCCGCAATGTGGCGACCTGCAAAATTATATATTCCCTTAATTGGGGAGTTTAATAATAGACTAAGCGTGGGTATGAATCTTAGTAATATTGGTCCTGCTATCTATTATATCGATCAAGCTCAAGCTGATCCGATTCCAACTAACTTCAGATTTGGTTTAGCAATAAGATTATTTGAAGATGATTTCAATTCACTTACTTATACTCTGGATTTCAGTAAATTGTTAGTTGATAGAGCGGATAGCAGCGGTCGAAAAGATAAATTTTACAAAGCAATTTTTACATCTTGGTTCGATCAGTCATTCGGAGAAGAATTAAGGGACGTTGTAACTTCAATGGGATTAGAATATTGGTATGGAAGCGACAATTTCAAATTTGCTTTAAGAACCGGTTATTTCTATGAAGATCCGGGTTTTGGGAATAGAAAATTTATTACACTCGGTGCAGGCATTCGTTATGATTTATATGGCTTCGATTTTAGTTATATTACAACAGATGTATTTAAAAACGGGGAAAATCATCCGCTCTCCGATACGCTTCGTTTTACATTATTAATTGGCTGGGGACAAACAGCAAAAACTCGTCATCAAGGATTTCCAAGAGGTATTTAAAAACAATGTTTAAATATTCTTTTATCCTTTTTATATATTTAACTTTGGGCAGTTTAACTGCCCAAAGTTTTATTCCGCAGATTCAAAGATCAGATGTTTCTGGATCTCAAAATTTGAGTCAAGTTGATACTATTAAAATTCTAGCTGTTATGGTAGAATTTCGACCTGATGATTTTGATCTTACATTCGGGAACGGTAAGTTCGGTACTATCTATTCTAAAGATTACGGAGATTCAATTCTTGATCCGTTACCGCATGACGTAAGGTATTTTGAAAACCATCTTGAATTTGCTAAAAACTATTACGAAAAGATATCTAAAGGAAAGATAACCGTAGTATATAACGTTCTGCCTAAAATTATAACAGTATCAAAAGTTATGAGGGATTATTTCCCTTCGGAGCAAAATAATTTTACTAACTTGGCAAATTTTGCTAAAGAAGTTTGGGAGAAATCCGACTCGGTTTTGAATGGAATAAATTTTAATAACTATAATCTTTTCACCATCTTTCATGCCGGCGCAGGCGGCGATGTTATTACCCCCGGCTCAATTGGCGGAGAAAAAGATTTGCCTTCGGTTTATTTGGGTTTTAAAACTCTTAAAAATATTTACGGAGAAAACTTTTCGGGCTTCTCTGTTCAGAATAATAGTTATGAAATTAGGAATAGCTTAATTCTACCTGAAACTGAATCAAGGGAAGTCTCCGGTATTGGCGGGAACTTTTTATTTGAATTATCGATTAATGGATTACTGGCTTCCAGTATAGGCAATTTTTTAGGTCTACCGGATTTGTTTGATACTGAAACCGGTTCTAGTGCAATCAGCCGTTTTGGACTTATGGATGGACAAGCAATATTTGCTTACAATGGTTTATTCCCTCCTGAACCTTCTCCGTGGTCAAGAATTTATTTGGGATGGGAAACACCTGTAACCGTTTCGAACGGTAGTAATTTAGTTGATGTTGTAACTCGACTGGTGTCCTCAGGCAGCGATACAACTTTAATTAAAGTTCCGATAAATTCTACTGAATACTTTTTAGTAGAGAATAGGGAACGCGACGCTCTAAAAAACGGAGCTATAATTACTTACAAAATTGGGAACAACATATTTACGAAAACATTTACAAAAGATGAAGATAATTTTAATAATAACGATGCTAGCGCTTTAGCAGGAGTTGTTGTTGATGTTGATGAGTTCGACTGGGCTTTACCGGGAAGCGGAATTGTAATATGGCACATTGATGAAGGAGTTGTTAAAGATAAATTAAGCAGTAACCAAATCAATACAGATAAACTGCATCGTGGTGTGAGTGTTGTTGAAGCTGATGGAATCCCGGATATCGGGGAAAAATTTACAACCTTTTTAGGTGATGTTATTGACGGAGAAGGAACATCGGATGATTTTTGGTATTCTTCTAATCCGGCGGAACTTTATAAAAATGAATTTACTCCTTTTTCACAACCCAATACAAATTCTTTTACGGGCGATAATAGTCTGATCAATTTTTCGGACTTTTCCGATATTTCTAATAAAATGTCATTCAAATTAAATTTTGGCTCAGGAAATATTACTCTTGTTAATTCAAAGTATTTAAATCTTGGAAACGGGAAGAAAAAGATTGAAGCAATTGCCTTGAATTCTTCAACTAACATTTACATTTTAGACGGCAGTGAACTGAAAAAATTTAATAACCTCGGCAACTCCGTTGCCTCTATAGATAGTTTTAGTTCTTTTAAGCCGGCAGTTGTAAACCTAAACGGAAAAGAACTTTTAATAGGCTTATTCGATAATCAAGTTAATGCTTATGCATCTTCCTTGTTAAACGGACAAAAACGTGCTTATAGCATTTCCGAACGATTTTCTACCGCTCCTGTGATATTGGATGAATCAAAGACCGGAGTTCAGTTTTTTGCCGGGACAGAGGACGGTTATTTGTTTAAGTTGCAAATATTAGAATCTAATTTTACTGCGGCTGTGATCGATTCAAATAATATCTTTGATAACAAACCAATCCGGCAAATTTCAATTTCAGGGAATGACTATGTAGTTAATTCCGATTTTAGCTTGATCGATAATCTTAACAACGCGGTTACTTTAACTGATAAAATAAAGCAAGTCGTTCTAAGTAAAGATAAATCCGTTTTATATGCAGTCGTTTTAACGGATGGAAATAAATTCTATACTATTGAAGCGGGAAAAATTATTTATCAATTCAAAATTGAAAGTAATAACTCAATTCAATCATTTGCAATAGCCGATTTGTTTAACAATAGTAATAACTATATAGTTTTTACAAACGGAAATAAACTCGAAGCTTATAATCTAGCGGGACATTCTGCGGAAAACTTTCCTTTCGTAAATTCGGGGAGTGAGTTCACTGGATTGCCTTTGACTGCCGATCTTAATAATGATAAAAGAGCGGAAGTAATTTCCTTTACAAAAGACGGCAGTGTGTATGCTGTATCAGCTGGCACTGGAAAAAACATTGCAATGTTCCCTCTAACTACCGGAAATGAAGTAGCAGCCGCAGCGCTTGCCGGGTCGGATAATTCAGGTCAGGTGGGCGCAATGAGTTTGATAACTCTTACGAAAAATAATTATTTAAATAACTGGCGCATTACCGGATCAGACAATTTGTTTTTCTCTTCAGAACTGGGGAATAGGTTAAATACCTCGTTTGTACCTGCTGCGTTGGAGACAAATATTGAGAAAGCATTTTTCCCTAAAAACAGAACCTATAATTGGCCGAACCCGGTGTATGGCAATGTAACATATATTCGTACTTATGTTTCAAGAGATGCAGATGTAAATATTAAAATATTTGATCTTGCAGGGGATCTTGTTGATGAATTACACCTTAAAGCAATTGGCGGTTTGGATAATGAAGTAGCTTGGGATGTATCTCGAATTCAAAGCGGGGCGTATTTGGCAAGGGTTGAAGTTAAAAGTAAATCCGGCAAAACAGGCTCTAAAATAATTAAAATAGCAGTAGTTAAGTAAATATAATATATAAAATTAAAGTTATACTTTCTTCCAAAATACTATGAAAAACATTCTCTTTGTTTCAACAATTCTATTTATTTTCAATAGTTTTTTGTTTGCCCAGTTCAATGAATATGAACCCGATTTCAATTGGTATACAATTAAGGGTAAACATTTTTATGTTCATTATCATGAAGGAGCCGAACGGACTGCAAAAACTGTGTTGAAAATTGCCGATGAGGTTTGGGGACCTATAACTTCACTTTACCGGTACGAACCCGGGATAGTTCATTTTGTTATAAAAGACATTGACGATTATTCAAACGGGGCTACTTACTTTTTTGATAATAAAATAGAAATTTGGGCTTCTGCTCTGGATTATGATTTGCGAGGATCTCATAATTGGCTTCGCAATGTAATTTCTCATGAGTTTACACATATGGTGCAGATCCAATCTGCAATGAAATTGAACCGCTCTATTCCTGCTTTCTATTTACAATTTTTAAATTACGAAGATAAAAGACGTCCCGATATTTTATACGGTTTCCCTAATGTGATTGTTTCTTATCCGCTGGCAACTATAAATGTACCTGCATGGTTCGCTGAAGGGACCGCCCAATATATGAGAAAAGATTTTAATTACGATAATTGGGATACTCATAGAGATATGATTCTGCGTTCCTATGCTTTAGATAATAATATGCTTACGTGGAATCAAATGGGAGTTTTTAGTAAAACGAGTTTAGGAAACGAGTCGGTTTATAATTCCGGGTTTGCTCTTACGCGATACATATCTCAAAAATACGGTGAAGATAAATTAAGAAAGATTTCTAAAAAGCTCGGCAAATTTTCCAACTTTACTATTGATGCTGCTTTTGAAGATGTGTTGGGAAAAGACGGGAATGAAATTTATGATGAATGGTCAAATTTTGTTAAAAAAGATTATGCGAACAGAATTAAAAAGGTGAAGGATAATTTAGTTGCAGGTAAAATTATTGCGAAAGAAGGCTTCGGAAATTTCTATCCTATCTTTTCGAAGGATGGTTCGAAAGTCTATTACATTTCAAATAAAAACGGCGATTATTTTTCTTTATCTGGAATTTACGAATACAACCTTAAAACAAAGGAGAGTAAGTTAATTAAAGCGGGTGTACGTTCTTCCCTAAGTCTAACTCCCGATGGGAAAAAAATAATTTATGCAAAATTAAGCGAGGATAATCCCAGTTGGCGTAATATACATGATTTATATACCTATGATTTTTCTTCTGAGAATGAAAAAAGGTTAACCCGCGGATTAAGAGCAAATAATCCGGCGCTATCAAAAGACGGTAAAAAGATTGTCTTTATTTTTCAGAAAGACGGAACTTCAAATCTGGGTACTGTAGATATTGAGGGAAAAAATTTCAGGCAATTAACTTTTTTTCAAAATGGCGAGCAGGTTTTTAATCCAAAATTTTCGCCGGACGGTTCCTTTGTTGTTTTCGGCTATTCTTATAAAGAAGGTAGAGATATTGCGAAAGTTAAAACCGACGGTTCCGGGTTTTCATTTTTAATTAAAACAGATGCTGATGAAAGGAACCCTGTTTTCGGTGATGACGGGCAGTTTTATTTCGCTTCCGATAAAACGGGTATTTCTAATATTTATAGCTGCAATTTAAAAGATAAAGAATCAAAACAATTTACAAATGTTATCGGCGGCGCTTATATGCCTGCAGTCGATAATAACGGTGATATAGTATACGCGGGATATAATTCAACCGGTTATAAAATATTTTACCTGCCGGCAGCGGAACAAAAAGCTGTTGATCCGTCGGATAGATATGTTTGGACAAACGATCCGCCTCTCGGTAAAGATAAACCGAACGGCGATATTAATAAGTTTAATATTAATGCATTGCGCAACTATGATGATTTTACTCTGCCGGATTATAAACCGGAAAAATACTCGGGCTTTTTCACACGTTTAACATTTTTGCCTTTTATAAGGTACGATAATTACAATACCTCAAATTCTTTCGTTGATAAAATAAAACCCGGTCTGTACGTAGGCTCAACAGACATGCTGAACCGTTATAGTTTATTCGCGGGCGGGGATATCAATACCAGAATGGAAAGGGATTTGTTTTTAGTCTTCGAGTATCGTAATAAATTACCTTTACTGTATGATCTTGGATTAAAGCCTTCCTTATCTCTTGAAATTTACAGCGTTAGTCGAAAATCAAATGCGGAATTGCTCTTTGGTATTGACCGCACAACAAATCCGCCTACATTTGAAAATTCTGTAAATACCGATGTTACATATAATTTATTCGAAGTTGATTTAGCAGCTAAACATAAAATATTTTCGAAAGGTAATGAAGTTGAATTCCGGTTTACTCTCAGTGATTATTCTGCTTCCTTAGGTAGTTTTGTTATTCCTAATACGCGCCAGCTGTATCCCAGTACCAGTGACGAGTATTTTATCGGGAAAAAATTGCAAATTAAATATACTTACAAGCATTTTTTACCCAATGTTGATGCAGACATAAATCCGGTGGGAAGAGAAGTTGAACTGAAATATAACTATGAGTTTAATAAATATAATCCGGATAGTGAATACCAAGCAGAAAATGGCGTGTTGGTGCCTATATTTAAAAAGTTTAATTTTCATAGAGTAGAATTAAACTGGACTGAGCATTACCAAATTGCAAAAGGTCATACTTTAACAGCTAAATTAAGAGGCGCTGCTATATTGGGGAATACCGTACCCGACTTTTTTGACTTTTATTTAGGCGGACTTGTTGGAATGAAAAGTTATCCGTTCTATTCTATTAGCGGTAATAGAGTCGGCTGGTTAAACTTAACATATCGTTTCCCCTTATTTACCAACATCGATACTAGAATCGGTCAAGTTTATTTAGATAAAATTTTCTTTTCCGTTTACGGTGATTTGGGTAATGCATGGAATGGGAAATTTCCGCAGCTCTCAAACTTTAAAAAAGGCGCCGGATTTGAATTTAGAATAAAAATGGTTTCTTTTTATATGTTTCCTACAAGTTTGTTTTTTAACGCTGCTTATTCGTTCGATACGTTTACACGAAATGTATTTGATGAAACGGTTAAATACGGTAAAGAATGGCAGTTTTACGGAGGCATTTTATTTGATTTTAATTTTTAGTGAGAATTTATTATGAAGTATTTAGTATTATTATTAACCTTGTTATTTAGTTTCCCGTTGTTTGCACAAAACAAATCAGCAGTACTTTCCGGTAATCTTAACCTTGACACGGAAATCGCTTTACAAAGATTAGCATCAATTAAAAACGATGATAATAAAGCCGGTTTATCAATGAAAAGAAAATCACCGTTACTAGCCGGAGTGCTTTCTTTCGGACTTCCGGGAGCCGGTAGTTTTTACGTCGGCGAGTATTGGAAATCGGCAGTTTATCTTGGTGTAGAAGCAGTTGGTATTGCTGTTGGAATTATTTATAACAATAAGGGCGATGACCAAACAGTCTTTTTTGAAGGCTTTGCTAACAAACACTGGAGCGTTAAAAGATATGCAAGCTGGACATTGGCGAATGCGCAAAAAATAAATCATGATATCGATGTTAACAGTTACCAAGTTTTTAGGTCTGACGGAAATGTAAATTGGAATGAATTAAATAGGCTGGAAGGCGACGTTGGAAGCTATTACTCGCATCGTTTAGCCCGCTTTGGAGACCAGCAATATTACGAAATGATTGGGAAATATACACAGTTTAATGTGGGATGGGATGATTTTGGAGATGATGTAAATAAAGAATATCATTACGGCGAT
>BDSW01000051.1 GCA_002898175.1 bacterium BMS3Abin04 | reverse complement strand
CTATGTTTTTAGAACTTGTAAAAAATCTCAAGTCTGAATCAATATCCCGGGAAATTTTAACTGATGAATTAATAGATCAATTAAACAAACCTGAAAAGTTTTTAATTAACTTTGCACAAAATATATATAAATTTTGGCAAACCGGAAACGAACGCTTGTTCATTAAACTGCTTTTAAAAGAGCAGCCGTTTGAAATTGATGGAATTGAAATTTCGATAAAAAATTATGTCGGTGAGTACATAAAAATAATTAAGTTAATTTTTGATGAACTAATGAAGCACAAATTTATAAAGAAAGGAAATGGGAAAATTTATGCCAACCTTTTCTTTTCCCCGATTTTTTTATTAAGAATAACAAATTTGGAATCACAAAATCAAAATGAAATTTACCTTTCTATAAAAGAACATACAAAATATTTTTGGGAAACAATTAAATTAAAGTAGAATGATTAATTTCCCTTCTAAAATTAATATACAAAATACAGAAAAAAGAATTACCGGTTACGTGCACCGGACACCCATTTTAACGTCAACTTTAATTAACAAAATTGTATCGTCCAATCTTTTCTTTAAATGTGAGAATTTCCAAAAAGCTGGAGCTTTCAAATTTAGAGGAGCGGTAAATACCGTTTTATCACTTAATAGAAATGAATTAAAATCAGGTGTTGCAACCCACTCTTCCGGTAATCATGCCGCGGCTTTAGCTTTAGCTGCTAAAATAAGGAATGCAAAAGCATACATTGTTATGCCAAGAACGGCTCCGGTTATTAAAATAAAAGCAGTAAAAAGTTATGGCGCAGAAATAATATTCTGTGAACCAACATTAACAGCACGCGAAAAAACCTTAGAAAGTATAGTAAAGAAAACAGGAGCTGCTTTTGTTCACCCATATAATGATTTAAGAGTTATAGCCGGACAGGCAACTTCCGCAAAAGAATTACTGGAAGAAACTCCGACTCTGGATTATGTAATTGCACCTGTCGGCGGAGGAGGACTTTTAAGCGGGACAGCTCTTTCGTCCAATTACTTTTCTAAAGAGACTAAAATAATTGGAGCGGAACCCAAAGGAGCAGACGATGCTTTCCGTTCATTCAGCGAAGGAATAATTATCCCGTCCGTTAATCCCAGGACTATTGCTGACGGACTTTTAACATCACTTGGCGATAAAACTTTTCCAATTATAAAAAAATATGTCTCGGAAATTATTACAGTTGAAGAAAATTCCATAATCCAAGCAATGCTAATGATTTGGGAAAGAATGAAAATTATTGTCGAACCTTCTTCAGCAGTTCCTTTGGCTTCCGTTCTGGAAAATAGAAATAAATTCGCCGATAAAAATATTGGAATAATACTTTCCGGCGGAAATGTTGATTTAGAGAATTTGCCTTGGGACTAAACTTTTTAATAAATCTGTCTGAACATTAAATAACTCATCAATTTCACTTACACTTGCAGGTTTTAGATAATTAATAATATTTTCATAATAGTTCCCTTTTTCTTCAAATACAGCACATCTCAAAAGTCTTCCGTCTTTAAGCAAAACTTTATAAAATGAAACTGCTTTTGAATTAAATATATCGTTAGTTTCGGATATGAATTTTCTAAAGTTATTACCGACCGAAGTTTTAAGAAATATTTTGCTGTAAAATACGGCAGACTCTAAGTTTGAGGATGATGAATTATGAATTACTATAGGAATAAATTTAATGGAGGCTGAATAATCATCTTTTACCAACCAAAGGTCAATTAGCTTTTTATCGTTATCGATTGCTTTAAACCAGCCGGCGGGAATTTCTACTCTAAGCTTTCCCGATTCGGATAGAGCATAGTTATGTTTATCTGACGAAGATGGATTTTTAACCGAGTATCTCTGGGTTGAACATGATACAATTAGAAGGCCGGATAAAAAAACAATTACGGTTTTATAGATTTGTTTCATATAGCAAAGGATATTAAAAAGGCATCCGGTTAAAGATGCCTAATATTAAAATTTTAATTTCCTCTTAAAAATTTTGGTTCTTCTAATGTTAGAATTAGAGAAATTCTATGTGTGTCGGGCAATCTGTCCTGTTCACTTCTATTAAATCTTGCAAATGAATAATCAATATTTAATTTAGGCAATTTAACGCCGGCTCCGATAGTAAATTGTTTAACATCATTATAACCGCCTCGAATAGAGAATAAATTTTTGAAATTATATTCTAAGCCGGCTCGCATATCAAAGCTTACAGGACCTAAATTAAAATTGGAAGCAAATCTTCTGTTTTCAAATCTGATATCAAAATCGAGAGCAGGTGTAACTCTGCCTCCTAAAATTTCAAGAACATAAGCCGCACCAATTTTAGCGGTAGGAGAAATAAGCTCGTTTCTGCCGGTATTCCATGCAACTAAAGTTGTAGTAATATCCATTAAATTTGCACCGAGGAATAAATTTTTTGCAGGCATATACAAACCGCCTATATCAAACCCTATACCTGTTGCGCCAAATTCTGCAATATCTCTACGAATAACCTTTACATTCGCTCCCCAATAAAATTTATCGGAATAACGCTTTGCAAAAGTTAGATAAATAGCCCAATCGGTATTGTTAAATTCCTTAACTTTGGTCGGATCAATCATCGAGTTCGGATTAGAAATATCATAAATCACATTTCCGCTTACCCTGTCTATCAACGCCTCTCTTGTATCGGGTATACCGTCAACACTTAATCTAATAACACTCAATCCAAAGCTCATATCTTTGCCGTAAGGAATTGCAACAGCTGCATAATTGTAATTGACCAGGTTACCGAAATGTTCTTCGTGCATAAGTGAAATTTGCGGATAATTCATTTGAGCCAGTCCGGCGGGATTCCAATATCCAGCAGTTACATCCGAAGCAACGGCAACGCTTGCTCCGCCCATTCCCAAAGCACGTCCGCCTACGCCGAGTGTAAGGAATTCGCCTGCATATTTTCCAACAACCGTCTGCGCATTTTGGTTAACAGCAATAAACAAAAATAAAATTGATAAATAAATTATCTTTTTAAACATATGAATTCCTTATTTGCACTAATCTCATTAAACATTATCGGAAATTGGAGAAAAATGTTTTGAAAATCAAGGGCATTTAACGATCTACACGTTAAACCCGAAGCGTCCACATATATTATAGCATGACTTTTAGTAAAAATTTGTTCGCCTGTTTTTTGCGTCAACTTGCCCGGTATATATTCTTATTTTTCTTCAAAACCGTCAATTAATTTTTATATTTTTTCTTTTAATTCAGGTAAATTTTTTTTGACCGTTTCCCAAATCCCTTGTGTATTTACACCAAAATAATCATGGATTAATATATCTCTCATTCCACTAATTTCCCGCCAAGGACTTTCCTTTGATTGGTTTCGAACTTCATTTGGTATTTTTTTACTCGCTTCTCCTATTATTTCTATTGCTCTAATTAATGCATATTGTGTCTTTCATCTTTTTGAAACTCATCATAAGTCATATTCTTTACGAAATAAATTCCTTTAACTGCTGCATTATAAATATCATCTAAATATGTAATATAATCTCTTCGTTTTTTCATACTGGAATTGATTCATTTAATATATTTTTTCCTATTCCTGGTTTCAACGCATCCTTCATAACCAAATCTACTTTAACTTGTAATTGGTCAGATAAAAAATTTTTCAACTCAATAAATTTTAACAAACTCGACGCTTTCGAAAAAGACACTAGCAAGTCCAAATCACTTTTGTAATTCTGATCATTTCTTATATACGAACCAAATATTTCAATTGAGTTTATTTTGTATTTTTCATAAATATATGGACGCAACTCACGAAGCTTGGGTAATATTTCTTGTAAATCTTTTCTCATATTCAAAGATGATATATTTTATGCATTAAATCAATTATAATATTTATCCAACAGTTCATTACTATCTATTTTGATTTAGCTTGGTTAGCAACCGAATTAATTGCCTTAGCAATTGCTTCCTGGTCACCGAGATAATAATGTTTAATTGGTTTTAAGTCTTCATCCAATTCGTAAACTAACGGAACACCCGTCGGAATATTTAATTTAACAATTGCTTCTTCGCTCATATCATCTAAATATTTAACAAGAGCTCGCAGACTATTGCCGTGAGCAACTATCAACACTTGTTTCCCTTCTTTAATTGAAGGTACAATCGTGTCCAGCCAATAAGGAATGAACCTATCGACAGTTAATTTTAAACTTTCCGTTAAGGGGATTTCTTCCTTTTTAAGACTTGCATAACGCGGATCTTTACCAGGATACCTTTCGTCATTTTCCTCAAGTGCCGGAGGCGGAACATCGTAACTTCTTCTCCAAAGCATAACCTGCTCATCACCGTATTTTTTAGCCGTTTCTGCTTTGTTCAAACCCTGCAAGGCGCCGTAATGTCTTTCATTAAGCCTCCAGTTTTTAAAAACCGGCAGCCACATAATATCCATTTCATCCAAAACAATGTTTAAAGTTCTTATTGCCCTTTTAAGAACGGAAGTGTAAGCAATATCAAATTTATAATTTCCATCTTTAAGAAGTTTCCCGGATTCAAGCGCTTCCTCTCTTCCCTTTTCCGTTAGATCAACATCCGTCCAGCCCGTGAAAAGATTAAGTTTGTTCCACTCACTTTCTCCGTGTCGAAGCAAAACCAATTTATGCATTTTTTTCTCCAATTTATTTTTATTAAATATTCTTCAAAATTTTATAATTATATCTAAAATTAAGGAAAAAATGCGAAAGAATACTAAAGCCGTACAAAGATAATTTACAATAAGTTTCCGTATGAATCACAACTAATAATAAACAACAGTTAAATTTCATCTTTCAAAATTATCAAAAATCATATATCTTTATAAATAAATTAGCGAGCTACAAAAATGAATGAACTGATATATCACTTTTTCTCCGATGATGAATTTCTGAGAATTTCAAATCAAACAAAAGAGACTGAAAAGATTACATCAGGTGAAATTAGAGTAAGCATTAAGGAAAATCTTTCGTGCTTCAAAAGCAAAAAAGACATAAGAGAATTAGCGGAGGAAGAATTCTATAAATTAAACATGGATAAAACCCGCGATAAAACGGGGATTCTAATTTTTATCGTTTTAAATGAAAGAAAATTTTATATACTTGGCGATAAGGGAATAAACGAAAAAATCTCACAAGATGTTTGGGACTCAGTTAGAGATAAAATTCAGAGAGAATTTAGAAACGGACATTTTTCGGAAGGAATTATTTTAGGGATTTCACTTATCGGTAAAATATTGAGCGAACACTTTCCAATAAAACCCGACGATACCAACGAGCTGTCCAACAAAGTAGTTTTCTAATTCAATATATAAAGGTAATTCGGTATCTTGATTTTTATACCGGTATACTTTCCTTCAATATCCGTTTCTTGGTCGCCAACGCACGCAATAATATTAAACCCTTTTTCAGTTAATAGCTTTCGATGGTTTTGTTTGAACTTAAATGTTGAAATTTTAAGTTCATTTATATTTCTGCAAATTAGAGTATCAAATTTTTTATAACCGGCTTTTACTAAGTTAAGCCGCGTTGCGCTGCATTGTTCTTTTGTTCTACCGGTTAAAAATACAATTTTAATATGCCTGCCAACTAGATATTCATAAAATTTTTCAACGGGTTTAATTGCTCCGGCTTTTGACTGCATGACCCATTTATTCCAGCTATTCCAAGAATAACCGAATCCTAATTCTTTGGCGTATTCATAACCCGACAAAACAGTTGCATCAACATCAAAAACAACAGTAGGATTTGAGGGTAACTTTAACTTTTCAATTTTCTTTTCAGCATTTTGAATAACTTTTTTTACATCGGTATTATACATTCCGGATTCGTAATAATTTTGCACTTTTTTCTTCGCAACAGTCAAGTTCTCTATACCCGAAGAACATCCGATTAAAAGAGAAGAAAATAAAACGATAAAAAGATATAACTTAAATTTTGATTTGCTCAATTTGATTTACCTTCACATTTTTTGAAAAAGCCCTCAAAAATTTGATTAAACTCTTGAGGGCAAAATCCTATAATCAATATAAAGATTAATTATAAAATTATTTTTCTTGCATAAAAGGATAAGTCCAATCTTTAGGCGGATTGAATGTTTCCTTAAGAGTTCTTGTTGACATCCACCTCATGAGATTCATTGCACTGCCTGCTTTATCGTTTGTCCCGGAAGCTCTTCCGCCGCCAAACGGTTGTTGACCAACGACTGCCGCAGTCGGTTTATCGTTAATATAAAAATTGCCGGCAGCATTACGTAATTTATTGCTCATGTATATAAGTGCATTTCTGTCTTGCGACCAAATTGCACCTGTTAAAGCATAAGGGGAAGTTTCGTTGCACAAGTCAACTGTGTCTTCAAATTTATCATCGTCATATACAAAAATTGTTAATACCGGTCCGAATATTTCTTCCTGCATTGATTTAAATTTAGGATTTGTTGTTACAATAGTTGTCGGTTCAATAAAATAACCTTTTGAGTCGTCATAATTCCCGCCTGTTATAACTTCAGCTTCATCGGATTTTTGCGCAAAATCTATATAACTTTTAATATTATCAAATGCGGCTTGGTCAATAACGGCAGACATGAAATTAGTAAAATCTTCAACATCACCCATTTTTATTTTTGCCACTTCGGTTACATATTTTTCTTTGAACTCGTCCCA
>BDSW01000050.1 GCA_002898175.1 bacterium BMS3Abin04 | reverse complement strand
CGTATATAATGATAATGCCCGTTGCTTTTTTGCTCAGTGTTTTAACCCTTGTATACATTCCCAGATTTGATTTTTTCAGTAGCGGATCATTGGGCCTGCTGATATTTATCATTTTATCTATAACACCTTTTATAGCCATTGGAGTTTTTATCGGGTACATTTTTCAAATTAATAATTATAGAAGCGGTCTCATATATGGTTTTGATTTATTCGGCGGGGCTTCTGCCGCACTCGCTTCTTATTATTTGCTGAATGTTCTGAATCTAATAAATATATTTGGTGTTGTTTTGTTATTCCTTTTAGGAGCTGCTGTTACCTTATCTTTAATTGTTCCCAAAACAAATAAAATATTCATTGGGGTTTACAGTCTTCTTGTAATTATTTTAATAAGTATAGTAGCTCAAAATTATGATTATAATTTCCGGGTAGTTAAATCATTGGAAAAAGATTTAGTTAGAATCCAGAGTAATCCGTCGACAAAAACAGAGATAGTTGAAAGTAAATGGAGTTCGTTTGGCAAAACCGATTTAGTTAAAATAACGGACTCTGAAGGAAATGTTTCAAAATCTATGTTTATAGATGCTGCTGCAGGTACTCAAATATTTGATATAGACGAACTGGAAAAAGATTCCGTAAAGTTGAATCATATACTTATGCATTTCGGTGCGTTTTTCCCCTTTAATTTTCTTGAGGATAGTGAAAAGGATTCGGCGTTAATAATTGGACCAGGAGGCGGATTAGATATTATTGCACTCTATTTTGGCAATACAAAATTTATTGAGGCTGTGGAAGTTAATCCTTCTTTTGTTGAATTAATGAAGAAATATAATCCGGCTACTTTTTCGGATAAGTCAAACATTAATATTGTTATTCGGGAAGGGAGGAATTTTGTACGGACTACAAATAAGAAATATGATTTAATACTCTTAACTATTCCAATTACGAAGGGTATCAGATCATCGGACTTCCTAAATTTAACCGAAAATTTTCTTTTTACTGTGGAAGCGCTATCCGATTATTTAAAAATATTAACCGACGAAGGAAGGATAATATTCACTTTGCATAATACCGAAGAAGTCTTCAGAATGTTGTCGAATTATTTTTCTCTAAAAGCTAATGAAGGTGTATCATCGCAAGATGCATTAAAAAATATTTATGTAATATCCGATGGTATGAAACCAACTCTTGTAATTAAGAAAACCCCTTTTACACCTGCTGAAATTGCTCCAAGGCATTTGTTTGCACATCAAATTAACTTTGATAGAGAGATGTTTTATTTCCCTTTTATCCGGCAGGTAAAAATTGATACTTTGCTCATGGGTGATATAGAATTTAAATGGCAAATGTTTAACCAGGTAATTATGGATATTTCGGAAGGGAAATATAATTTCCATGAGTTTTCCGAAAATGCTGCAATAAACTTACACCCGGTATTCGATGATTCTCCGTTTTTTTTTAATTACGAAATAGGGCTCCCGCAAAATCTTTCGGCTCTATTGATCATACTGATTGTATTAATTGCATTTTCCGTTTTCGCTTTTCGAAAATATTGGTTTGTGAAATTTTCTGTGGAAAGTAAAGATAAACCGGTAAGTAAGCTGTTTAATTATGCAGCCTTGTTTGTACTATTAATTAATATCTCCGATATTCTTATACAGGCTTACATTTTCCAGAAATTAAATTTAAATCTGAGTAGTCCCTTAAAATCATTTACATTGCTTCTTTCGGCATTTTTATTGGGAAACGGAATAGGCAGTATAATAACTAAATATTTTAAACCGACTTCATCAGTTTTAAGTCTATCTTTTTTATCGATCGTTGTAGTTACTCTTTTGGAAGTATTTGTAATTATCCCGCTTTCAAGTAACATAGATTCCGAAGTATTACTTTTCTTTGTAGTTCTTCTTCCTTCAATTTTTATCGGTATTCCGTTTCCTATTATATTGGCACAAATTTCTAAATTTAATGAAACCAACGGTATTGCAACATTATTAGGAGTATCCGGCATTGGCTGTTTTATAGGTTCCGTCGCAACAATAATAATTGCAACTCTTTGGGGATATAATATAATAGTAACAGCCGCGGTTATAGTTTATCTAATTGTAGCATTAATTAACTTACTTCAAACAAAATTAAGGATTAATTCAAGTCCAACAGCTGCTTGATTTCTAATAATCTTCTTGTAAGCTTAAGAAGGAAAAGGAATAGTTCATTAATAAAGTTAGGAGATTTAAATGAGAAGAAAGAAAAGATATTTACCGGAACAAAAGATTATTATACTACGGGAGTTATTGGAAACCACCATATCAATTAGCCGACTTTCAGAAAAATATTTAAACAGAGATAACTAAGATGGTTAAACAAAACATCACAACTGAATTATATTGTAATACAAGGTATTTTAAAAATGCATTAATCTTGATGTATTCTATATTCTTTATCATAGCGTTGTTTAAACCGCTAAGTGCACAGACTCTGAAATTTCCAAAAGATGACGGCAGGCATGAGAATGCCGATTTTGAAGCATGGTCTTTGTTTACCCATATAAATTCAGAAAAAGGACAAAAATTCGGTGTAGCCATATTTTTCTTTACGGGAAAAGTGATTGGAATTAAAGCAAGCGGACTTTACGTTGTAGTGGCAGATGAGCGGAAAAAAGAATATCAAAAATTTTCAAAGATACAATTACCGTTATTTAGCAGTACAACTCATACCGAAGATCAGTTGATGGAGAATTACAGCGACAATGTATTAGAACGTGATCCCAAAGGCGGTCCTTATAAAGTTAAAATAGAGATGGATGATTTTAGTATTTCTTTAAAATTTAATCCAATGAAAAGACCTATTGATATAGGTCAATTAGCAGTCGGTGAGGGAAGTTTTAACCGTATATATGCCATACCGAGAGGAAAGGTCTCAGCTCAAATGCACTTTGCAGGTGAAGAGTTTCAATTAGACGGTATTGGTATATTACAGCACCAATGGGGTGATAAACCTGAACAAAATGCATTAAGTGATATTTTTGCTCTCCACTTAAAAGATAGTACAGATGTTTTGATTTATCACAGCGGAACTTTTCCTGAAATTAATACTATGCTGATATCTGATAGTAATGGGAAAAACCGGATTTTACGTAAATTTACTGCTGACGCAGATACTGTTGTAATTGTCAAACCATCCAACGATAAGTTTAAATTGGACTGGAAATTCAAATCCGCAGAAAATCAATTTAAGATTAAAATTTCACCAAGCTTCAAAGGGCAGGAAATAGAAATGTTGGGTTTGTCTTATTGGTTATCTCGATGTAAAGTAATAATGGAAAAAGGAAGTGGGAAAACTACAGATGGTATAGGATATGTTTATATTGGATTTGATGACTCTTAATTCAAACGGAATTAAAGAAGAATGAAATTCTTCTTCGACTTTATTAAAGTTTCCACTACTGCGTTCATACCCATTATCTTACTAATAAAAGTATTATTGATTATAGTCCATATCACGAGTCACGTAAAAAATAATTATATTCAACACTTATAATGTCCAAAATTTCAAACTTCGCTGACGGACAGATGGATGTTTATTCAATTTTAAATAAGACGGCAAAAATAGAAGTTGTGATTCTATCTTTATAGAAATAGTAATCATCGTTAAGCAAAAGAATAACATCCTTTATATCAAAAAAGTTGTATTGCTCAAGTTTATTGTCAAGCAATGTATGCAGCGGCACTGCGGTTGCGTTTAGTGCAGCCATAGTAAAATTGCTCATGCTGCTTCCGGATAATAAATAATAAGACTTATCGATATCGAACCTTCTTTCCACTAAAAGACCGGCAGCAATTTAATTAAGTTATTTAAAACGATTTAAATAATTTTAATAACTAATAGAAATTCTTGTCTAAATATCCGAATAATAGCTAAATACGAAATATTTGGCAATGGCACGTACTTTGTCATAAGAGAAAAAACAGATCTAATTATTTTGGAGAATTATAAAATGAATTGGCTGGCGGAAAATTGGTTTTGGTTGTTAGTAGTTGTTGTTTTTATCGCAGTTCACTTTTGGGGTCACGGAGGACATGGAAAACAGAATGATAGCAACGACGAAGATCAACAACACAAAAACCGAACTACGGATCCCGGGCATAAGCATAATTAACTTATCGAATATTAATTAAAGAAGGAGTATTGTTATGCTAAATATAAAAATTGTAACATGGTCTCTCGGACTTTTTACAGCAACTAGTTTTCTTTTTTGTATTCTGTATGGGCTGCTGTCACCGGAAAGTATTCACATGCATACATTTTTGGAATCTGTGCTTCCTGCTTTCAAGTGGCTA
>BDSW01000049.1 GCA_002898175.1 bacterium BMS3Abin04 | reverse complement strand
GTACAACTATCGGATGCCTGCCATATATAACTTACCAATTATATGTCTATTCAAAAGGAAAACCTAAACAAATGATTGATTATACTTTTAAGAAAAAATACAAATGGATTTCGAGTTACTGGAAGACAACCGATACTAACAAATTGTCAAAATTTGATTGGGAAGATTACGAATACCACAACGATTCTGTAACCGTTACATCGGCAACACAAATTTGGAATTACATAAAAAATTCAGAAGGTCAGATTATTTATGACAGTCTATTCATTAAAATCGCCAACCAATTTCGAACAATCAAATATATTTATTCGGATTCTAACTTCGTATTATTACTTAATAGTAATAATGTTCGAGCAAATACAGAATACGGTCAATATAATTTTAAAGATAAGAATACTATAGTTTATACCTCGAATATTAACCCCAATAAAATCTTGCGGGTAGAATACAAGTTTAATAATAACGGTTTATTAACTGAAATAAATTCTTTTGAAAATAAAGTGGCTAAAATGAAATACTTTATATATTACTCATATTATTAAGGTATTTATGCTAACCGTAAGGATAAACAAAGTTACTTTATTTGCACAAACTATGGAGGTTTGCTAATTAGTCTGCTGCAGCGGATTGTTCCAATGTTTTTCAAATGGGAGAAAAGTTGTCTCATACGGTTCCCTTTTGGATTTGCAATGCTGTTCGTTATCCTCCGTTTGCTTTTTCTTTCGTATTGGTCTAATTTTCAAGCAATAAAAAAGAGAGTTAAATGCACAGAGAAATTAGAAAATGGTATAGTTCGAATCTAAATAAAGATATGGAAATAGCGGTTTACGGGCATTACGGATTTGCTTTACTAATGTTTCTTACAGCCGGAGCAGATTTTCTAAAGTATCTTACTGATCTTGATTCTTTCAGAGATAACATAAACGACGAAGAAAAAATGAGAATCATAACAAAAACTTTTTAATGGACTGCATGACAAAAGCTACACGGTTCGATAAAATCTCTTTTTTAGGATGCCATTAAAGAAATACGCATTATAAAAGGACTATTTCAATGAAAAAAGAAATCATAAAATCGCTTACGGAAGATTTTGAATCCTATGCCAATAAAACCGAAAACGGCATTGAATTCTGGTTTGCGCGGGATTTACAACATCTTCTCGGCTATACGGAATGGCGAAATTTTGCAAAAGTAATTAATAAGGCAAAAACTGCTTGCGAAACTTCAGGGCACAACATTGCCGACCATTTTGTTGACGTCAACAAAATGGTATCCATTGGTTCGGGGGCGGAACGTTCTGTTGATGATATTATGTTAACCCGTTTTGCCTCTTATCTTATTGCTCAAAACGGCGATCCGCAAAAAGAAGCCATTGCTTTTGCTCAAAACTATTTTGCCGTTCAAACCCGAAAAGCCGAGATTATTGAAAAACGGATTAACGATTGGGAACGCTTACAAGCCCGGCAAAAATTAACACTTTCGGAAAAAGAGCTTTCCGAACTTATATTCGAACGTACCGGCAATGATAAAAATTTCGGCATGATTCGAAGTAAAGGCGATCAGGCTTTGTTTGGTCTTACCACCGGTCAAATGAAACAACGTTTAGGGGTAAAACCGAATAGACCTCTTGCCGATTTTTTACCAACAATTACTATCAAAGCAAAGGATTTTACGACTGAAATTACCATTTTTAATATTAGGGATAAAGATATTAGTAAAGGTAACCGTATTGCATGGGAACATATCCGTAATAATAAAGCAGTTCGGAAATTGTTGCTTGAACGTGGAATTTAACCGGAAGAACTTCCCCCGGCTGAAGATATTAAAAAACTTGAAAGAAGAGTCAAATCTGAAGATAAAAAATTTGTCCGGAATCCGGAAAAATTGAAAAATAATGATGATTGAACTGATATATCATGAGGGTAACCCAACAAGCATGTCATTGTGAGAAAACCGTTCGTTTGCTTTTTCCTTCGTATTAGTCTAATTTTCAAGCAATAAAAAAGAGAGTAAAATGCACAGAGAAATTAGAAAATGGTATAGTCCGAATCTAAATAAAGACATGGAAATAGCGGTTTACGGGCATTACGGATTTGCATTATTGATGTTTCCTACAGCCGGAGCAGATTTTTTAGAGTACGAAAGATTCAAAATGATTGATTCGATTCAACCCTTTATTGATTCCGGTAAATGTAAAGTCTTTTCTATTAATAGTATTAACAACGAAAGCTGGTTAAATAAACAAATGTATCCTCCGCATAAATCTTTACGTCACGGGCAATATAACCAATATGTTGTAGCAGAAGTTGCGCCGTTTATATTTGATCATTGTAAAGGAAATGTTCCGATAATTACGACCGGCGCTTCGTTAGGTGCTTACCATGCGGCAAATACATTTTTCAGAAGACCGGATATTTTTCGCGGAACTATTGCAATGAGCGGAGTATATGACTTGAAAGAATATTCCGACGGATATTACGATCAGCATGTTTACTTTAATTCACCTGTAGAATATTTGCCGAACGCCACTGACGAAACTTATCTTAGTCAAATGAGAAATAATCTGGGAATTGTAATAGCTTCGGGACAAGGCGAATATGAAGATCCAAGTGCATCAATCAGATTATCTGATATTCTAAATTCTAAAGGAATCCGCCATTGGCTTGATCTTTGGGGATATGATGTAAAACATGATTGGCCCACTTGGCGCGATATGCTGCCGTATTTTTTAAGTAAATTTTAGAGCGTTCATTTATTTGGGTAAAATAAATCGTTTCAATAAAACATTTAGGAAAAATCAAAAATCATTGCTTTAGAAAAATAAATTGTTATATTTGGTTAACAAATGAACAAAATTTATATTAAATATCACCACCACCATTACTTACATTTTGTGAGTGCCGGTGAGTTATAAAGAATTTGAAAAATAAAAAAAGTTTATTAACCCCGACAGAAGTTGGGGTTTTTTGTTTTAAAAGGGAAAATAATATGAAGAAAAATCTAAAATTGGCAATACAGAAAAAAGGAAGACTATCCGAGAAATCAATGCAGATGTTAAGAAATTGCGGACTTGACATTGAAAATTTTCAGGAAAGACTAATTGTCAGTGCAGCAAATTTCAATCTCGATATTCTATTTTTAAGAGATGATGACATCCCGGAATATGTGCAGGAAAATGTAGCTCACATTGGAATTGTGGGTGAAAACGTTGTTCTGGAAAAAGGTCTTGATGTTAAAATTGTAAAAAAACTCGGCTTTGGAAGGTGCAGTTTAAGTCTGGGAATACCTGAAAAAAGTGAAATAAATAGTGCCGGTGATTTAAACGATAAAACAATAGCAACTTCTTATCCTAATATTCTAAAAGATTACTTAAATAAAAATAATGTTAAAGCAAAAGTTATAGAATTAAGCGGTTCTGTTGAAATAGCTCCTTCACTTGGTGTAGCCGATTATATCTGCGATCTCGTTTCTACCGGGAATACTCTTAAATTGAATAAACTTAAGAAATCATTTAAAGTCCTTGATTCTCAAGCAGTGTTAATAAAGAGTAAATATTTGGATGATGATCCTGAGCTTAAAGTTTTATTTGATAAATTGGTAGATAGAATAGAATCATCACTAAAAGCAAAAAAATCCAAGTATATTATGATGAATATCCCAAAAGAATCATTAAATAAAATTGTAGAAATAATTCCTTCATTGAAAAGTCCTACAATTCTGCCGCTTTCAGATGAAAATCTATTAGCTGTTCATGCTGTTATTTCAGAAGATAAATTTTGGGAGATTAATGAAGACTTAAAAAAAGCCGGAGCTTCAGGTATTTTATCGCTGCCAATTGAAAATATAATACTATGAAAATTATTGTAAAGCGAAAGTCCTCTTTCGCTAAAGAAAACATCACGCAAAAGTAATTTTTACTAATCAATGAAATTGTATAAAAATAGAATTTAATTTAAATGGAAATAATTACATACAATAAAATAAGCAGAAACAAAAAATTAAAGTTACTGCAAAGACCGGTAATTGATATGACAAAAACGTATCGAGTTGTACAGCCGATATTGACCGATATAAAAAGTAACGGATTAGAAAGCGTTTTAAAGTATTCAAAAAAGTTTGATGGTTTTAGCGAAAAAAGAATTAAAGTAACGGTAAAAGAATTTGAGGATAGTAAAAAATTAGTTTCTTCTCGATTTAAAAAAGCCGTTAAAGCCGCGTCAAATAATATTAAAAAGTTTCACAAACTACAGCTGCCCAAGAAATATTCGGTTGAAACAATGGCGGGAATAAAATGTTCGAGAGAGTTTAGGGCAATTGAGAATGTAGGACTTTACATTCCCGGCGGAACTGCAATTTTGCCTTCAACCTTAATGATGCTGGCTATTCCCGCAATTATTGCCGGATGCAAGCGCTTAGTGGTTTGCTCTCCAACGGTTAAAAATTTAAGTAATGAGATTTTGTATGTAGCTGGATATTTAGGAATAAATGAATTCTATAAAGTAGGCGGAGCACAAGCAATCGCTTTAATGGCGTATGGAACGAATAAAATTAAAAAGGTTGATAAAATATTCGGGCCGGGCAATCAATATGTGGCAGCGGCGAAGGCACTTGTTAGTATTGACCCAAATGGTTGTGCAATCGATATGATTGCCGGACCGAGCGAGGTTTTGGTTATCGCGGATGGTTCTGCAAATCCAAAATTTATTGCCGCAGATTTATTGTCTCAGGCCGAACACGGAAATGACTCCCAAGTTATTCTTTGTTCGACGAACAAAGGACTTGCAGAAAAAGTTATAAAAGAAATTAAGGTTCAAATTGAGAAGCTTCCGAGAAAGTCTTTTGTAGAAAAGTCTTTAGAAAATTCGGCTGCAATAATATTTAATAAAACTGACGACGCAATTAATTTCAGCAACTCTTATGCACCGGAGCATTTAATCTTAAACATAAAAAGTGCAAAATCTTATTTATCGAAGATTCAAAATGCCGGATCAGTGTTTATTGGTAAGTATTCACCGGAAAGCGTTGGTGATTATGCTTCAGGAACTAATCACTCCCTACCGACTTACGGTTATGCGAAATCAACCGGAGGAGTTTCGGTTGAGCAATTTATGAAAGGAATAACCTTTCAGGAATTATCAAAAGAAGGTTTGGAGAGCATTTCCACTACAGTGATTGAATTGGCTAATGCAGAAAAATTACAAGCACATGCAAATGCAGTTAAAATCAGGTTAAAAAAATGATTGAGAAACTAGTAAGAAAAAATATTCTGAATTTAAAACCTTATACATCAGCAAGGGATTCTTTTTTAGATGGGATTTTGCTTGATGCAAACGAGAATAGTCTTGGCAGCACAATTACAGATGCGCAAAATTTAAAACTTAACCGCTATCCCGATCCTGCACAAAACCAAGTAAGGGAAAAACTTGCAAAATACTTAAACATAGATAAGGAGAAATTATTTTTGGGTGTTGGTTCGGATGAAATTATTGACTTGTTAATTAGAATATTTTGCAACCCGGGGGAAGATTCGGTTTTAATTACGGAACCGACTTACGGAATGTATAGAGTAGCATGTAACATTAATGATGTTAAAGTATTAAGTGTTCCCCTGAACAGAAACTTTCAGATAAACGTTAAGAATACTTTAAAGAAAGTTCAAAAAAACACGAAAATAATTTTTCTCTGTTCACCGAATAATCCCACAGGCAATTTATTAAATAAGAAAAATGTATTAAAAATTGTAAGGAATTTTAACGGCATAGTTGTAATTGATGAAGCCTATATTGACTTTTGCGAAGATCATTCATATATAAATAGTGTTAAGAAGTACAAGAATTTAGTAATTATGAGAACTTTTTCTAAAGCTTGGGGACTTGCCGGAATACGTGCCGGATATTCAATTGCAGATAAATTTATAACAGACTTATTATTCAAAATTAAAGCGCCTTATAATCTGAATAAGTTAACCGCAAATGCTATTCTGGAAGCATTATCAAAAGTAAAACAGAAAAATAATTTTGTGAGAAAATTAAATCTGGAAAAAGACAAACTGATAAAACAGCTGAAAGAAATTAAACATGTTAAAAAAGTTTTTCCTTCGGATGCTAATTTTATTTTGTTTAAAGTTAAAAAGGCAAAAGACGTTTATGTAAAGTTGGCTTCGGAAGGAATAATAATTAGGGATAGGAGTGATCAACCCGGTTTAGAAGATTGTTTGCGTGTTTCAATTAGCACGGAAAAAGAAAATAATAATTTTATTAAAAAATTGAAAAAAGTAATATGAACGGAGTTATTAAACAAAGAAAAGCAACCGCTAAAAGAGAAACAAAAGAAACTAAAATAAAAATATCCGCCAATCTTGATGGAACCGGTGAATCAAATATAAATACCGGGATCGGTTTTTTTGATCATATGCTGGAACAAATTGCTAAGCATGCGAATATAGATTTAGATATTAAAGTCGAAGGTGATCTTCATGTGGATGAACATCATACCGTTGAAGATGTTGGAATTACTTTGGGCGAAGTTTTACTTAAAGCACTCGGAGACAAAAAAGGGATTCAGCGCTATGGCTTTTATGTCCCGATGGATGAATCAATCGCACTTTGCGTAATTGATTTGGGAGGTAGATATTATCTTAATTTTAGAGCCAAGTTCAAAAGAGAGAAAGTCGGTGAGTTTCCAACAGAATTGGTGGAAGAATTCTTCAGAGGTTTGGCAGGCGGACTTAAAGCAAATATATATATAAAAGTAAAAGGTAAAAACGACCATCATAAAATTGAAGCAATATTTAAAGCCTTTGCAAAAGCATTGAATGAAGCCAGCAGGTTAGATGAAAGAAACAATGGAAGAATTCCATCAACTAAAGGAATTTTATGATTGCACTAATTGATTTTGGAGCCGGAAATTTAAAATCGGTTGCAAATGCACTTAACGATTTTAGAGCCGAATATATTATCACAAATAAAAGTGATGAAATTAATTCTGCAGATAAAATAATTTTTCCGGGAGTTGGTGAAGCAGCATCTGCAATGAATAAATTAACCGATAAAAATATTGCTGAAGTAATAAAATCAACGTCTAAACCACTGCTAGGTATTTGCTTGGGAATGCAATTGCTGGCTACATTTTCCGAAGAAAGAAATACTAAATGTTTAGATATTATTCAATCGGTAGTTAAACAATTTGACAAATCGAAAGTAAAGGTTCCGCACATGGGCTGGAATAAAGCAGAGTTTTATAACCGGGCTAAACTTTTTACCGATGTTGAAAGCGGCGAATATTTTTACTTTGCTAATTCGTATTATTTACCAATTACCGAGTACACAATCGCTTCAACGAACTATGATGTGTTTTTTAGTGCGGCAATTAATAAAAATAATTTTTACGGAGTCCAATTTCATCCGGAGAAATCCGGGAAAGCGGGACTTCAAATTTTAAGGAACTTTATAGAATTATGCTAATTATACCAGCTATAGATATTATCAATGGAGAAGTTGTCAGACTTTCCAAAGGGAAGTATGAGTCCAAAGTCAGCTATAAAAAAACGCCGTTAGCGTATGCTGAAGTTTATAAAGATTTAGGTTTTGAATGGGTTCATTTAGTTGATCTTTCCGGTTCTAAAGATGGGAAAATAACTACGACTAAAATCATTGAAAAAATAAAAACTCAAACAAATCTTAAAGTAGAATTCGGCGGCGGTATTAGATCTAAACAAAATGTTGTAACGTTGGATAATATTGGTATAGACGGAATTATTATCGGTTCGCTGTCCGTATCAAATAAGGCAGAGTTTGAATCAATTCTCGAAGATGTTGCTCCAAGTAAAATTATAATTGCAGCAGATGTTTTAGATTATAAAATTAGAATAAAAGGCTGGACGGAAAATTCAAACGTACATCTTTTTGATCATATTAAATATTGCAGGGAGCTTGGGATTGAGAATTTCCTGTGTACGGATATCTCTGTAGACGGAATGTTAACAGGACCAAACTTTAGTTTATATCAAACGACAATTGAAAAATTTCCTGAAATAAAATTAACCGCCTCGGGCGGAGTTAGTAGTATAGGCGATATCCTAAAATTAGAAGAACTTTCGCTTAGAGGTATTGTTGTTGGTAAAGCTATATATGAAAATAAAATCAATTTAGAGGAGTTGGCAAAACTTGCTTTGTAAAAGAATTATTCCATGCTTGGATGTAAAAGACGGAATTGTAGTTAAAGGTACTAACTTTATTGATCTAAAAGAAGCCGGCTCTGCTATTGAACTTGCAGAGAGATATTATAACGAAGGCGCGGATGAGCTTGTGTTTCTTGATATTACTGCAACTCTTGAAAATAGAAAAACTTTAATTGAACTTGTTGAGGAAGTTTCGAAAGTTATAAGAATTCCTTTTACGGTTGGCGGGGGAATTTCCAATATTGAAGACATTGAAAAACTACTAAATACGGGAGCGGATAAAGTTTCGCTAAATTCATCGATTGTTAAAAACCCAAATTTAATTTCCAGCGCATCAAAAAGCTTCGGCAGCCAGGCAATTGTTGCTGCTGTTGATTCAAAAACAACAGGGAGTTTGCACAAAGTTTTTATTAAAGGCGGAACTGAGGAAACGGAATTAGAAACAATTTCCTGGTGCAAAAAAGTTGAGGAGCTGGGTGCGGGCGAAATACTTTTAACATCAATGAACAAAGACGGTACAAAGTCCGGATATGACATTGAATTGCTCCGGTATTTATCAAGTGAACTGACTATCCCTATTATTGCTTCGGGCGGAGCAGGTAAGAAAGCGCATTTTTTAGAAGCGTTCACAAAAGCAAACGTTGATGCATGTTTGGCTGCCGGCTTATTTCACTACAAAGAACTTGACATTTCAGATTTGAAAAATTATTTATACCAAAATAAAATAAACGTGAGGCTATGATTAAATTAGAAAATATCAATTTTGAAAAACTGGCGGGAATTGTACCTGCTATTATTATTGATGCTTCCAATAATAATGTTTTGATGCTCGGCTTTATGAATAGAGAAGCTCTTGAACGGACAATGGAAAATCAAAAGGTCGTGTTTTTCAGCAGGACTAAAAATAGACTTTGGTTAAAAGGTGAAACTTCACATAACTATTTAAATGTCGTATCAATCAGTGCCGATTGCGATAACGATACTTTATTAATTTATGCAAAACCGGATGGACCGACTTGTCATACCGGCTCTTATTCTTGTTTTGCCGAAGTAAATGAGAACAATGTTCTATTTTTGGATTACTTATTTAAACTTGTAAAGCAAAGAAAAATTGAGATGCCCGAAAATTCCTATACTTCAAAATTATTTCAGAGAGGGTCGGATAGAATAATTCAAAAAGTAGGTGAGGAAGCTGTGGAGACCGTAATTGCAGCAAAGAACAAAAACAAGGAAGAAATTATTTATGAAACTTCAGATTTATTATATCATCTACTTGTTATGCTGGCTGACCAAGATATTGAATTTTCCGAAATAATTTTCAATCTTAAAAAGAGACACCGGGAATAAAACAAATAAGTATTGGAACTTAGAATTATTTAATTTGGTAATTAATGAATTAAAAAATTTCTAAAAAAATTAAAGACACAAAAATGGGAATATTAGAAAATCAAAAAGAGTTAATAGAGAATTTTAAATCAATGGAAAATTGGGAAGATAAGTATCGGCTTATCATTGATATGGGCAAGCAGTTAAAAGATTACCCGGAAGAATATAGAACCGATAAGTACAAAATAAACGGGTGTCAATCTCAAGTTTGGTTTCATACGGAATTTAATGAGGGGAAAATTTATTTGCAAGCGGATAGTGACGCAATGATTGTTAAAGGACTGGCGGCAATGCTGCTAAAAGTTTATTCGGGTCATTGCCCGTCGGAAATTTTAGCATCACCGCCGAAATTTTTAGAGGAAATCGGCATTGCAAAGCATTTATCACCGACCAGAAGTAATGGTTTAAACTCCATGCTTAAACAAATACAAATGTACGCAGTTGCATTTAAAGCATTGGAGAAGAAGCAATCAGGATAAACCTGCGTTTTTATTTCCCAAAAATATATTATCGGAAAACTCCAGTTGGATAAACTAAAAATTAAAAGAGTGTTTTTTATTTGTCTGTTTCTTTTAATTGCATCATGCAGTTCTGTTAAGCAAACCGGACATGCGGAAGTACATGACATCATGGGCAGCTTTCCTAAAAAGATTGTTGTTAAGAATAAAACTCATATTCCGTCCGAAGATGTACTAAAAGCTTTATTTATTTTCATCCAATTTGATAATGATAAAAATGTTAAGAGTAAAGCTTGGCCGTACGATACGCTTAGTCTTCCTGCGTGGACAAAGACTTTCGTAAATAAAGAACCGAGTAAAAATTTCCCGGTTAAAAATATCTCTCAATACTATTATGAAATGTCTGACGGAAAATTCTTTTTGACCGGCGATGTTTACCCTGAGTTGGTCAGACCATTTTATAGTCAGAAGCATTATAAGTCAATTTCCGAAGTAAACTATGAAATCCTAAAACAGTTAGACGGTAAAATTGATTTTTCCCAATATGATAACTGGAGCAGGGGAAGAGACGGTTATTTCATTAGGAAGCCGGATAAAAAAGTTGATATGATTTATTTGATCTACCGTAATTTTTCCAACAGGCTGTTTTTTAATAACGGCTGGACAGGCATTGCCCATTTATATTTAACCAAGAATATAAAGACAAACGATGGCGTTACAATTAAAACCGGAAGTTTGGATAGAGGATCGGGTATAATTATTAGAGGCGGAAAAAACGGAGCATATTGGCTTAAGTACGTTGCGGCGCACGAGCTTGGGCATTTTCTGTTTGGTTCCGGTCATATTCAAGGCGTTACAAGTCTTGCCGTAATGACGGGCGGACCCGTTTGGAATGCCGGCAGAGGTATGCATTCGTGGGAAAGAGCAAGATTGGGATGGATAAAATACACGGATGTTAAACCGGGTATTGATAAAGTATTTACTCTGCCGGATTATATGACTTCGGGTAAAGCTTTAAGATTAAAGTTATCCGGAAAAGAATGGTTTGTTGTTGAAAACAGAGAACATTTAAGTGTAAATGATAAGTCGGGCGACAAGGGGATTTATATTTATCATATAAATAATGCCGACAGGTATACGCCGAGAATTTTTGTTGAGTGCGCCGATGGTAATTGGGATTTTAAAATTGATACTAAAAAGAATAAGCTTTATAAAATAAAACCAAATCCTAACGGTAAGAACGAGATAAACTTTACTCGCGTGATTAATAGGAAGAACTATGCGTGTTTCAAACCGGTTTATAAAGATAACTCGGCTTGGGGTGACAATACGGATGCATTCGATGTTAAGTATAACAATGTTTTTTCACCGGTTAGTAATCCGTCCTCTGGAAATAATGCAAAGATCCCGTTTACTATTGAGGTAGTAAAAAAGATTGGTACTGACTACCGCATAAAATTTTACTTTAAACATCCGTACGAAGGCAAGCCTTCGAAACCTCAATATTTGAGAGTTAAAATTAACACAAGTGAGCATCCGAAGTTAACTTGGAGCGTTAATAAAGAACCCGATTTGCTCTATTATAAAATCTATCTTGGAACCGGCAAGAAGTATAACCCGGTAAAACTTAAACTAATTAATAAAACAAATTATCTCGATAAAAATAAGTCGGAAATAAGCTGGATCGACCTTACAACTAAACTAAGTCCCAAAAACAAATCATATTTCTATGCAGTATCCGCTGTTGATAAAGGCGGGAAACAATCGGTTATTTCAAATCCCGTTAAGATCTATTGGAAAGGAAAGTGGGTTGTTGATAACGCGTTTGAAATGAAATAGCTATACGCTTGCTTTACTGTAACCTATATTATTTTATTTAATTCATATATAAAAATCCATATTAAAAAAATATTAATGTTTTTATTAATTGAGAAGTTTTATAAATTTTATTACTTTGAAATTTAAATATCAATTTCAGTTGATAAAATGAAGCATATCAAACACACACGCCAAGAAGTTATTTCAAAAAACAAAGTAAACTACCGGTTAATTTCGTTTTTAATAAATCACCTTAAAATTTGATGAACAAAGATTAAAACTAAGAGGCAGCTATTGAGATTAAAAATTAAATTAAAATGCAGTTCCAATTTCAAATTGTCTATTAACTACAACTATGCTCTTTCCGCTGCGATTTATAAATTACTTAGATTCGGTTCTGAAGATTTTGCTGAATTTTTACACAACATCGGTTATAAAAATGCCGGCAAGACTTATAAACTGTTTTCCTTTGCTTTAAGATTCGACAAGTTTAAAATACAAAATCAATCAATACATCTGATAGCACCGACTGCTTCGTTAATTATTACTTCACCTCTTG
>BDSW01000048.1 GCA_002898175.1 bacterium BMS3Abin04 | reverse complement strand
CTTCGGTTACTTCAAAACTCTGTCCGCTTTCTCTTACCTTTTCAGATAAATCTTCGTCAAAATACTCTCGTTCCAACGTTGCATATTCTCCGCCTTCCAATATTTCATAATTATATTTACCGTCAAAACTTCCTCCATTCCAAAAAAACCAATTAGCGGATTGACATTGAATTGGATTCGCATTGTGACCTACTATAGCTTCTTCTCCGTAAGGTATTGTTCCGCTTAAATTTACAGTCAAATTATAATCCGGTCTTACTACTATTGTATGAAAATAATATACCTCAGAGCTGCCGACTTCATTTATAGTAAATGTTACATTTCCGGGTTCATCAAAGTAAAGTACATATTTTTCAAATCCCCCTCTTCTTCCAACCCCTTGTATTCTTGGCAAATTAAATGGGTCTTCTCCTTCGGCTAATTCTCCTATCATATCTGCACCACTGATTCCTAATAGTTCATAACCGGCATTTGTTGCCGGAATAGATGTCCAATTTACTGTATCTATATATTCTTCATCTATATGACATAACTCTTTCCCTTGGGTTACTATAAAATCATAGGTTTTTGTTGAATCTATTAACCGCCTAAAATCATAAAGATTGGCTTGATAGCTGAAAGCCTGCTGTCCCGGATCCAAATGATAACTTGAACCATACCATACTACTTGCCATGGATTATAAAGATCATTACTCGGCTTCCAAGGACCACACGGATAATAATCGCTCGATGCCGTAGAATTTTTAGCTCCTTTTCCAATATTTACATTTAACTTCGGTTTTATCTCTACTTTCTCTTTTATTTTTACTTGTGCCGTGGCGGAAGATAAAAGAATAAAATAAAAAGATAAAAGAAATAAAACGAGAAATCGTGGGAATAGGTAGTCAGAACTTTGCAATTTAGAGTTGTTTTTCTTTTTTAGTTTTTGATTTTGAATATTTATTTTTTTAATCGGACATGAGGGGGGGGTATTTTATAATCATAGATTGACTCCTGTATTACTAAATTTTAAAAGATTCAACTATATTAGTTTTGTTTGTTTTAAATTTAGTAAATTTTAATCGGTCTTGTCAAGCTTTTTTTGTTTAAAATTACATTATATGAGTTTCGTTAAGCAGGTTACAAGATATAGTATATAATAAGTTAAAACGTATCGGATTGTAAAATTAAAAGATTTAATTTGCGGTTTGCCGGTTTTGCAAATTCAATTCACAATTTTTATAACACTCCGCTTCCCGGAATTTCAATAAATCCTCTTGAAGCATTCACTTTGCAATTAACGCCAAACGGAATTGTCATAATTTGTTTTGTGTGTCCGTGCTGTACATTGTAAATAACAGGAATATTAAGGTCTTCAAAATAATCTAAAATCACATCGTTTAGTGTCTGTGATTTTTTATCTTCATCTGTTTCTTTGCAATCAATAAATCGCCCTAATATTATTCCGCTGATATGCTCAAAAACTTTTGCAAGTCTTAAATGATTAAACATTCTGTCAATTTTATACGGCTGCTCCCCAATTTCTTCAAGTAGTAGAGTTGCTCCCTTCATTGCAGGAACAAAATCAGTACCTAAAAGAGAATCGAATGCCGCTAAATTACCTCCAATTATTTTCCCTTCACCTCTGCCTTTTTTAAGCACATAAAATTTTTCATTTTGAGGATTAAAAAGCTTCCCGATTTTTTTATTTGATGTAATGGTCTTCCAAAAAATCTCTTCCGTATATTCATCAATTTCCTCTGTAAAATTAACGGCAACCATTGGTCCCGCAAAAGTAACTAGTCCGGCTTTTTTAAGAAATGCCATTTGTAAAGTAGTTATATCACTAAAACCTACAAATATTTTGGGATTTTTTCGAATTAGCGAATAATTAATTTTATCCAGCAATCTGCCAGCGCCATAACCGCCTCGGACGCAGAAAATTGCCTTAACATTTTTATTGCTAAACATGGAATGCAAATCTTCTAATCGTTCAGAATCTTCTCCGGCTAAATATCCCTTTTCTTTTCCAACATTTTTGCCTACTTCAACCCTATATCCCAAACCTTCCAAATATTTAATTCCTTGCTCAATTTTCAGAGGATCAGTCGGAGAAGAAGCAGGAGAAATAATCCCGATAACATCATTTTTTCTTAGTTTATTGGGTTTTATAGTTTTCATATCTCAGTATATTTTATAAACAAAAGTTTTTGAATATAATAAATTTGATTACCGTTTGCAAAAGTTTATTTAGAAATCGGTCATAACTAATTAAAAATCACCTCTTATCTATATGTTTTTCCTATTATTAGAATATTTATTTAATATATAACTTTATTTAATCTGGTTATCTTACTATAAAACAATGTGATTTTGAAATTCCTAAATAAGAATTCTTAGATATAATACGGTTTGATACTTCTTCTTTGATAACCTCTTTATCCACAAGATGTTATAGATGCTACCTAAAGTATTTTCTTATATGATTAGATTAATCTTTTACAAAACATAACTAAAACACTTACTGTTAAACAACTAACTCCTTTCTTCCCCAGTCCGTAATTTTTTGTCTTATAAAGTCTAATACTTTGTTGTGTTCTTCAGCCCCGCTTCCTTTAATTGCTAAAGGTTCGCCAAATGCAAAGTGCACTTTTTTCGAAGTATTGATTTTACCAAAATCTTTAATCTTTTTTCCATTTTCCCAAGCATCGGTAACTAAGGCAAAAGGAATAACCGGTACATTATTTCTTTTTGCAAGTTTAATTCCAATAGTATTAAAAGATTGTGCATCAAATTTTGGTGAGCGTGTCTTTTGAGGAAATACGACAATTGACCATCCGTCATTTAATCGTTTTGTCCCTTCGTTTAAAACTATCTTAAAATCTTCTCTAGGGTTTGTTCTGCCGACAACTATCGGATGGCGTGCTCCCGTAATTGCTCCCATTAATGGAAAGTTCAGCAATTCACTTTTCATAATAAAAACAATATTCCTTACAGGTTGCACAATTCCGGGTAAGATTAGCGTCTCTAAAGTACTCATATGATTTCCAATCAAAATTGCCGGTTTATCCGTTTTTGTTAAATTACTCATTCCTTCCATTTCAAATTGGATTCCCACACTCTCTAATGCCCTAAAAATATTTACCGACGAATACACCCATTTATACCTATTATAGATTCCCTTCTTAGCCCATCTGTCCGAATAAAGAATTATTCTTAATAGTTTCAGATAAAATGAAACGGTTGCATTCGGAAACGGATGTACGGATTTTTCTGATGATTTATAAATATCATTCTTTGCAAATGTTTCTATGTATTTATTAGAATTTTTCATAAGCTATAAAAATTATTATTCATAAAAATATAACTATGAATTTAAAAATAAAAAAGGACTGTTACGAAAGAAAAATATTCAAAGTAACAATCCTTTTTAGTGACCCCAAGGGGATTCGAACCCCTATTACCGCCGTGAAAGGGCGAGGTCCTAACCATTAGACGATGGGGCCTAAATAAATTTTTGTTTTGGGTGAACGATGGGACTTGAACCCATGACCTTCTGGGCCACAACCAGACGCTCTAACCACCTGAGCTACGCCCACCATTTACTTAAATTTCTGAATTAATATACTAATAAACAATAGAAATAAGAAGTACGCCAGAGTGGACTCGAACCACTAACCTACAGCTTAGAAGGCTGTTGCTCTATCCATTGAGCTACTGGCGCATACCAAGCAAAAATTTACAATATTTGTAAGAACATTTTTTGTCGGGGCGGCAGGATTCGAACCTGCGACCTCCTGCTCCCAAAGCAGGCGCGCTAACCGGACTACGCTACGCCCCGTTTATATATAATTTTCAAAGAGAACTATAAAATTATTGTTTTACTTCTATAATGTCAAACATTCAGAACTATTTTTATTGAAAATAATTATCTTTGTTTATTAAAATAAATGATGTCTAATGTCTATACCTTTCTTTATTGCAAGTAAATATGTAAAGTCAAGAAAAAGTTCGAAATTCCTGTCGTTTATTGCAGGTATTTCTATTCTTGGAATTGCACTGGGAATTGCAGCCGTTAATATAGCTCTAACAATTTTAGACGGATTCGAAAATACAATAACCGAAAAAACAATTGAGTTTAATTCCCATATTACAATTACAGGTTATGGAAACAAAAATTTACCCGATTATATTCAAGTTAAAGAAAAAATAGAAAACCAGCTTGGGAACCTTTCAAAAAGTGTAGCGCCTTTCATTTCCAAAGACGCAATAATCAGATCAAGTCATTTATCGGAGGGAATAAAACTAAACGGAGTTTTCCCCACTTTTGATAATTCAAGAATAAAAAGGAATATCATAGCCGGCAAATATACTTTTGCTGCTAACGATTCTTTCGGCGGTATTGTGCTGGGTAAAAAGCTGGCAGATAAACTATTTGTTAAATCGGGAGATAAAATCACCCTTTTCACTTTAAGAAATAATAAAGCTCCGTCAATCGAAAACCCGCCTAACATAGAACAGTTTATTGTAACAGGAGTCTATGAAAGCGGAATGGCTGAGTATGATGATCTTAACGCATATATTGATTTTTACACTGCGCAAGCATTATTTAATATGAATGACGAATGTTCCGGCTATAATATTAAATTGAAGGATATTTCAAAAATTTCCGAAGCAAAGAAAGAATTAAAAGAACTTTTAAGATTCCCCTATTATGTCAGGGATTATTACGAAATTAATAAACCCATTTTCACCTGGCTTGAACTTCAGAAAAAACCGATACCTATAATTCTCGGACTTATTATTTTGGTTGCAGTATTTAATATTGTAGGAACTTTATTGATGATGGTTCTGGAAAAAACAAATGCTATCGGAATTTTAAAGACACTCGGAGCAAATAGAAAACAAATTTTAACCATTTTTATTTATCAGGGACTTTATATTGGAATTTTGGGAATATTGCTTGGAAATATCATTGCACTTACACTAAGCTGGGTTCAGTTGGAATATAAAGTGATTTCTCTACCCTCAAATATTTACTTTATCTCCAGCGTTCCTATTGCTATAAACTTTAATTATTATTTACTTATTTCAGTAACTGCTCTTTTTTTAAGTCTGTTAGCTTCAATAATTCCCAGCTATATTGCAGCTAAAATTAAACCCATTGCAGCCATAAGGTTCGATTAAATTATGTTTGAGTTTTATATAGCAAAAAGATATTTGAAATCTAAGCATAAGCTTAATTTCATCACCATTATTTCCATACTGTCTACTCTTGGAATTACAATTGGTGTTGCCGCCTTGGTTATTGTTCTATCGGTATTCAACGGTTTCGGTTCATTAGTTACTTCGGTATTGGTTAATTTCGACCCGCATATACGAGTCACAATAAAATCGGAAAAAGCTTTTACTCAATTGGATACACTGCCTAAAATCTTCAATAATATAAAAGAGATTAATTCGTATTATCCTTATGCGGAAGGTAAGGTAATTCTTTTACATAAGAATTCGATGGAAATTTTAAACTTAAAAGGAACTACAGAACATAAAAAAAATGACTCTTGGGGCATTAAAAATAATATTTCATTTGGTTCATACGATCTTTATAATAACGCCGGAATAAACAAAATTGTTTTAGGTCTGCCGATTGCACTCCGCTTATCAAGTAGAATAGGTGATACTTTATCGGTTACATCTGCAAATAAAATTGAACAATCTATTGTTGATTTTTCCATACCCCAAACAAGAAAGTTTATTGTAAGCGGAATTTTTGAAATAAGCAATAAAGAATATGCAATGAAGTATGTTTATACATCCCTTAAATCCGCTCAGCTCGCATTAAACTTAGGCAATCAATTTACCGGATATGAAATACGGTTAAAAAATATTAACGACTCTGAAAAGGTAAAAAAAATACTTGAGCAAAAACTTAACCGGCAATATTTTACTATCAGTACTTGGTACGATCTTCACAAAGATTTGTACACGGTTATGCTAATTGAACGATGGTCGGCTTTAATAATTCTTTCATTAATAATTGCCGTTGCTACATTTAATATCTTAGGTTCGCTTACAATGTCTGTAATTGAAAAAAGAAAAGATATAGGCGTACTCCGGTCGATGGGCGCTTCTAAGAAATCTATTTTAAGAATATTTATGTTTGAAGGTATTCTTATCGGGATAATCGGGACATTCTTGGGATTGGCAATCGGCTTGGTTGTTTGCTATTTGCAAATATATTATAATTTCTACCCGCTTGATGCAAGCAAATATATAATTGATGCATTGCCGGTTAAAGTTCAAATAACAGATATTTTAGTAATCGGCTTTCTATCATTTTTATTAACCTTTATTGCTTCTCTCTTCCCTGCTAAACGAGCCGTTGAATTAAACGTTAGTGATGCAATAAGGTGGGAATAATTTTATTAGTTTAAACTTAATTTGGTAAAATTTATGATATTAACCGGAAAAAATATTTTC
>BDSW01000047.1 GCA_002898175.1 bacterium BMS3Abin04 | reverse complement strand
CTTCCACGGTCGGACTCATGAGTATTCCTATATTCGGGTATAAAAAAGAGTCTACAAAAGATTATGCAATACATCTTAGGATGGCATTGCAGCTTACTAATATTTTAAGAGATGTAAAAATTGATGCTAGTCATGGTAGGATTTATTTACCTAAAGAAGATTTAGAAAGATTTAATTATAGCGAACAGGATTTATTTAATAATGTTTATAATGAAAATTTTGTGTCGCTTATGCGGTTTGAAGCAAAACGAGCGGAAGATTTTTATAAAGCTGCCGATGCATGTTTAGACAACAAAGAAAAACCGGCTTTATTTGCTGCCAGAGCAATGCAGCATATTTATTATAGACTTTTGAAAAAAATGCAAGCGAAGAATTTTAATGTATTTGAAAAAAATATTAGCGTCTCAAAATTTGATAAAGTTGCTATAGCTGTTGGTGTTTGGCTTAAATATAGATTAGTTTATTAAATGTCTAAATGTATTGTTATCGGCGGCGGCTTTGCGGGTCTCTCTGCTGCAGCTTATCTTGCTAACTCAGGTGTCACTGTTCACCTTATGGAAGCTTCCCCGAAATTAGGCGGTAGGGCTTATTCTTTCCTAGATAAAACCCATAATGAACTTATAGATAACGGTCAGCATATTTTAATGGGCTGTTATAAATATTCTTTAGATTTCTTAAAATTGATAAAGACTGAGGATAAATTATTTTATCAGGAAAATCTTGAGCTTATTTTAGTAAATAAAGGAGGTAAAAAGCATGTCTTAAAAGCGCCGAATATTTTTTATCCTCTTAATTTATTAATAGCAATCCTTCAATTCAAACCTTTCACCATGAAAGATAAAATTAGTCTTATAACTTTCATGATAAAGCTGTTGTTTATTTCCAGGGAAAATATTAAAAATTTTACGGTAGATGAATGGTTAAAACAAAACCGCCAAACGGAGAAGATAAATGATTATTTATGGGAAATTTTAGCAGTTGGAGCGTTAAATAATTCGATAAAAAATGCGTCTGCTTCAATATTTTATGATATCCTGAAAACTATTTTTTACCGCGGTAATAAATCCACTACTCTTATAATTCCCAAAACCGATTTAAGTAACGTTTATTGTGCACAAGCAGAGAAATTTATTTGTGAAAAAGGAGGCTCTGTTTCAACAAAAGAAAAAGCGGTAGAATTTATTACAAAAGCAGGGAAAATTGTTGCTTTAAAAACAAATAAAAACTTATTCGAAGATTTTAAATTCATAATTACTGCAATTCCTCATTTTTCTCTAAAAAAAATTATTAACAATGGAATAAATAATGTAAATGAAAATATGTTTCAATACTCCTCAATTTTATCAATGCATATTTGGCTAAAAGACAATCCATTTAAAGAAAAATTTTACGGGCTAGTTAAATCAAAAGTGCATTGGGTTTTTAATCATAACACTTTCATTACTTTAGTCATAAGCAATGCCGATAGATTTGTGAAGTATAGCTCCGGTTATTTGTCGAAATTATTATTGGAAGAATTAGAGGATTATTTTCAATTTTTCAACAAAGATTTGGTGACCGGGTATAGGATAATAAAGGAAAAGAGAGCAACTTTTATTCCTTCAATTTACTTTGATAAAAATCAGTCTGCAATTATTTCCAATTATAAAAATTTAATTTTAGCCGGTGACTGGACCAATACCGGTTTACCCTCCACAATTGAATCGGCAGTAAAAAGCGGTACGAAAGCTGCGGAATATATAATTTCAGAAAAAAAATAAGATAAATATAACTTTTTTTAACCAAGTTCTATGATAATTAAAATATTAGCATTATATTTCGGTTATAAAGCTCTTATTATAAGTTTTAGAGCACAATATTTTATACACTCAAATAAAAATTAAAGATGGAAGAGCCGATTCCACTTAAAATTTTTAGTTATATTCATTTTAATTCCACAGAGTTTTTTCCATTAAATATATTCAATCAAAATTCACTAATTTATAGGAGGTTGTTGTGTCAACTTTAAAAGAAAAGCTGTATAAAAAAATTGAGGGCTGGCGACCAAGAACAGTCAGATTAGCAAAAGAATACGGTAGCACAAAAGTTGGTGATGTTACAATAGCACAAGTAATTGGCGGTATGCGCGGTGTTAAAGCTTTAACAACGGATATTTCTTATTTAGATCCCTATGAGGGTATTAGGTTTAGAGGTTATACTATACCGGAAGTCCTTGAAAAATTACCCAAAGTACCTGGTCATGAAATGCCTTATGTTGAAGGCTTCTTTTATCTGCTGTTAACCGGCGATATTCCAACCGATGAAGAAGTAAAAGAGGTTGCAGAAGAGTTTAACAAACGTAAAATTGTACCTGAATACGTGTTTGATGTTTTAAGGGCTATGCCTAAAGATTCCCATCCAATGGCAATGTTTTCAACTGCTGTTGTTACAATGGAAAAGGAATCTGAGTTTGTTAAAAGATATAATGAAGGTATGAGTAAATACGATTATTGGGATCCTACTTATGAAGATGCTATGAACTTATTAGCAAAACTTCCTCAAATTGCTGCATTTATTTATAGACTAAAATATAAAGACGGAGATATTATTGCTCCGGATCCTGATCTTGATTTAGGCGGTAATTTCGCTCATATGATGGGAATCGATAAACCTTATGATGATGTTGCAAGGTTATATTTTATTCTCCATAGCGATCACGAAAGCGGAAATGTTAGCGCTCATACCGGTCACTTGGTTGCAAGTGCATTATCCGATACTTATTACGCAATTTCTGCTATGTTAGATGGTTTAGCCGGTCCGCTGCACGGTTTGGCAAATCAAGAAGTATTAAGATGGATCCAGGGTGTAATGGATAAAATGGGCGGCAAAGTTCCGACTGAAGAAGAAATGAAGAAGTTTGTTTGGGATACACTAAACTCCGGTCAAGTTATTCCTGGTTATGGGCATGCAGTTCTTCGAAAAACCGATCCGAGATACCAAGCACAAAGAGAATTCTGCTTGAAACATTTACCAAACGATCCGATTTTTGAATATGTTAATATTCTTTACAAGGTTGTTCCGCCAATTCTTCAACAGCATGGAAAAGCTAAAAACCCATGGCCTAATGTTGATGCACAATCAGGTGTAATTCAATGGCATTACGGATTAACCGAGTATGATTTCTATACCGTTCTGTTCGGTGTCGGCAGAGCCTTAGGTGTTTGTGCAAATATTATTTGGGATAGAGGTCTTGGTTATTCAATTGAAAGACCAAAATCATTAACAACAGCAATGTTGGAAGAGATTGCCGGAATAACAGAACCTATTCCTAGTCACGAATAATTGTTCTATATTGTTTTTACTAAAAGGGGCTTTATGCCCCTTTTTTATTTTACTTAATTTTTTATTGTTTTATTTATTTGTCTTTTCTATTCTTATCTATTAAATTTTTTACAAAAAGTATGGGTTAAAATATGTCGGTAAACCAGAATGCAGCGGAGTTAAAGACCAAATTAAGTACTTTGAAGAATACAATCCTTTCAGGAAAATCTGCGCTGGATGGAAAACAGCTCCAAGTTGTTAATGAGATGTTTGAGTCTTTTGTTAAAGAGGCAGTGGAAATTGATATGCTTAAAAAAGACGAAGCGTTAACTGAATTTAAAGAAATTCTTGCTTCATCAATCCCGGCACAGCTTGCTTACGGTATGATGGAGAAAATAAATCCAGACATATATTTTAACTTAGGTAACTTTCTTTATAATCTGCTAAAGGGGAGTGATGTTATTAATAAGAATATCATCACTAAAGTTATTCATCAATATCTTAATTTGTTCAGATTATCTCAATTCCTTAAAAAGATTTATGATGATAATAGATGGGAAGACTTAATTTATAATTTGATAAATGGAAGTAACTTTAACTTTAGAGAACTATTTAAGCAAAGAGTTAAAATTTATGGAAACAAAACACTCTTTAATGTAATAACCGGTAAAACTGTTTCAGGTTATAGCTGGCAAGAAGTAGATGAGACAATTGATGTATATAGTCAATCCATGTTCGGTTTAGCGTCGGAGTTTAATATTGCGGATTTCAAAGTAGCTTTCCTTATGGAAAATAGTATTAATATGGCAATGCTTGATTTATCTTGTTTAACTTCCGGAATCGTAAATATTATGATTCCCGCTAACTCTGTTTCTCAGCACGTTACTTTTATACTAAACCAAACGGAAGCTCCTTTTCTTTTTGTTTCTAACGAGAAGCAGTTGTCAAAAATAAAATCTATTAAACAAGAATTGATTCATCTTAAGCAAGTTATATTGCTGGAAGGTTCCAGCGCCGAAGAGTGGGTGATAACATTCGATGAATTTTTAAGCAAGCAAAAATTGAATACTGACAAAATAAATAGAGATATTGACATAAACTCATTAGCATCGGTTATGTATACTTCCGGTACAACAGGCGAACCGAAAGGTATAATGTTTTCCAACATGAATATAGTTTACAAAAGATTTTGTAGAGCTATGGCTCTTCCAAAGATCGGGGACAATGATGGCTTTTTAGCATACTTACCATTGTACCATACTTTTGGCCGCTGGTTCGAAATGACCGGCAGCGTATTTTGGGGCGCGAGTTATTCTTTTATGGAAAACCCGGCGCTGGAAACCATGATAGCTGATATGCAATTGGTGAAACCAACAATTTTTATAAGTATTCCTAAAAAGTGGATACAATTATATGATTTTATCGGCGCTCATGTAAGCCTTGAATTGGATGATGTAGATTTAATAAAAAAAACCGTTAAAAATAATACCGGCGGAAATTTAAAATGGGGGCTTTCGGCTGCCGGGTATCTTCCGGCTGAAGTATTTGCTTTCTTTCAGAAAAACAATATTGAATTAATGAGCGGTTTCGGAATGACCGAAGCTACCGGTGGAATAACTATGACGCCGCCGGGAAAGTATATTCCTAATTCTCTTGGGAAACCGCTTCCGGGAATGGAAATTAAAATAGCTGATGACGGCGAACTGCTCATTAAAGGGCACTATGTTATGATTGGTTATTACGGAAAAGATAATATTTTTCTTAATGGGGAATGGTTACCCACCGGCGACATAATGAAAATGGATGAAAATGGTTTTATTGAGATTATTGACAGGAAAAAGGAAATTTATAAAAACGTAAAAGGAGAAACTATTGCACCGCAGAAAATAGAAAATTACTTCCGGGATTTTGAGAATGTGAAGCAAGTCTTTCTAGCCGGAGATCATAGACCGTTTAACACTGTTCTAATTTTCCCAAACTTTGAAGTGGAAAACTCTATCCTAGAAAACATGTCCAATCAAGAAATTAAAGATTATTTTGCTTCGGTAATTGTTTCGGTTAATAAATTTTTAGCTCCTTTTGAGAGGATAGTTAATTTCAGGATAATCAATAGACCGTTTTCGGTAGAAAAAGGAGAATTGACTCCCAAAGGGACATATAAACGCCGAGTAATAGAAAAAAACTTCCACGAACAGTTGGAAGAAATGTATATCAAAGATCATACATCCGTTTATATTGATAACGTAGAGATTAAGATACCTAATTGGTTCCTCCGGGAAAAAGGATGTTTAAGCGGTGATATTTATACCGTAAATGGTAAGTTAGAGATTCCTAAGCTCAATAGCTCATTAGTTATTAAAAGAATTGACCCGAAAGAAAATATTTATAGAATCGGTGACTATGAATATAAAATCAATAATAAACATATTGATTTACAAGACTTCCTTACAAACCCGCTTTATTGGTGCGGAAATCAAAACTTATTTGAGTTTACCGGCGAAACAATTGTTCAATGGCACAGGCAGAGTCGTGTTGAAAAGGACATTGAAATTGTAAATGTTATATCCCAAGAAACAATATCAAACCAAATCTTGGAACACTTTCAAAAAATTGAAATCGGTAAGGAAACATCGTTAATTGGATTACACTATGCACTTTTGCTGTTAAGATCAGATGATGAAGGTCTGGCTTCAGAAGCAGTGAATTATATTAGATTTTTATTATCCGATAAAACAATTCCTATTTATAAAACCGCATTACACTTCATCTCGTTTTTATCTCTAACAAAATCATTGAATATAAGACGAAAATTATTTAGAGCTGCAATACCAAGAATAACATTAAATGCTTTTTACGGTTTATTTAGAACATACCTTAATAGTAATCCTGATTTTTTAAACGAAGATTTGAGTTACTATATAATTGAAGGAAGCTCCGGGAAAGAAGAATTACATGAGATTGAAGATATTTTAATGAGTGAAATTAAATCTCATAAAGAAGAAGATATCAAGAAAACTTCAATACCGGTGATGTTAAACTTGTTAGCTAAGTATGGTATACGTCATCCTACAAGATACAGTGAAGTAAGGCAAATGCTGGCTCGCCTACAAGTTTGGAAAGAGAATTATGAATTAGCGGTCTTAGCCGAGACAGCAAGAAAAAAATTAAGAAAAGGTTTTAGAACTTGGCTTGGTAAAAATGAATCGGTTGCCGTAGATGTTGAAACGGGTGAAGAATATCAATGGAAAGATGTAATTATTGTTGAAGAAGGCGTTGACGAAATCTTAAAGGATAGAATTATTAAAGGTATTTCAGAAACTGCAATTTTAAGAGAAACTATATTCTTGTTTACAAAAGGCGTTTTAATTCATTTAGATAGTATTTTACCTTCGGGAATTTGGGTGAGCCAAGTTTCCAATACTAAGACAAAAGCTGCATTCAAAGTAACTATTCAAACTCGTTTGCACGGTGCGTTTGAATTGCTTTTAACATTAAATAAAAAATTACCTAAAAGTGAAATTAAGCAAGAAATTAAATGGTTAATAATTGCAGGTACTAAATTTTATGTAAATGAGTTGGTTGAAGATTTCGGAGGGTATTGGCAGGAATATGATTTGTGGACTCAAAAATATTTACCGGGAGATACGGTTGCTAAGTTAATTAAACGTGAATTAAGAAGGGAAGATGAAACAAATAAACGAAAGCTATATCATTTATGGCCGTATTTTGTTTGGAATGCAGCCGCAGCTTATGTAAACTTTTGGAAACTTACCGAGAGCAAATTGCAGCTTGAAAATTCTACTATTGATAATTTCATTATTCCATTTCATGATTATCAGTCGGGAAATAGAATTGTTTCATTAACGGAGAAATCTGATTTTACTGATTTTAAAGAATTTTTCAGAAACTTTCACGTTAAATTTATTCACAATACAGAAAATGAATACCCGTTTTTACATAGGGATTCAATATGGAATTATGTGTTTTCCGGTGTTATCAATGCTCAAGGGCAAAAAAACGGATTAATAATATTAAAACAATTTAAGCTTGAATTAGAATCTGTCGGCGTACCGGAAGAAATGGATAACGTGCAAGAAAAATTAGATTTATTTTTATTGACTATTAAAGAAAAAGGGTACATTCCCAAGCAGTTGTATTTTGCTATTAAAAGATTTCATCGTTGGTTTAAACTAAATGATAATGCAGCAATTGAAGCTCAAGCTGAAATGCTTTCCGAACTTTATGATACTTATAATTTAAGTGACTTAAATGAATATTATCCTGAAACACGCACAAGATTTTTCTTAGAGACTTGTTTCGCTGATTCGGTAGAATCCTTAAAGATAGTATTGCTTGATTTAGTTAAAAAACAACACTCGGAAAAAATTTCACAGGAAAAATTGCTCTCTTATATTTCAAAAATTCAGACTGAATTTAGTTTAAATAAAAAAGAAAGTTATTTCCTGACCAGATTAAGTTACCCCCACTTAAAACCAACTGATTCTGCCGAACTGCTTAAAATAAGGGGAGCAGGTGCGTATGCAGCAAACCTCGCGGTACAATTTGAAGACCATGAGGGTAATATATTCCTTTTCCGTAATCCCATTTCGCCTAAAGAAATTGCACGTCTGCATAATTTGTTTTTAGCGGCTAATTTGCAGGTTCATTTCAGACCTGAACATCAATTTCTTGTTGCACTTTCTGAACGTGAATATATTATTGGAGGCTTGTTTTACATTCAAACGGATAAAAAAACCGTTCACATGGAAAAAATTGTTGTTGCAGATCCTTATAGAAGAAAAGGAATAAGCGATGGATTGATGAACGAGTTTTTCAATAGGTTAAGAGATGAAAAGATTAAATTTGTAACAACCGGGTTCTTTAGACCGGAATATTTTTACAAATTCGGTTTTAAAATTGAAAGGAAATATTCGGGGTTAGTTAAAAAGCTGGAAGGCTGATGATTATCAATTTTAGCTTAGTATTACATATTTATTTTATAATTTATTTAGTTTAAAAAATTAATTAAGTTCAAAATTATTTTCCAAAAGGTAATTCTTATAGTCTTTATTGTATATAAAGTAAAGTTAAATATTTTTACTTTTTTTTAGATTATTTAAAAACCTTTCAAGTAATTTTTATATCTTTAATACCCAAAAAGTTTCCACAAATCCACATAAAAAACATGAAATTTAAAAAGAAAACGAAATACATTTTCATTACCGGGGGTGTTGTTTCTTCTTTAGGTAAGGGCATTACAGCTGCTTCGCTCGGATTGCTGTTAAAACTAAGAGGTTACAGCGTCACTATTCAGAAATTCGATCCGTATATAAATGTTGATCCCGGCACTATGAGCCCGTTTCAGCATGGTGAAGTTTACGTTACCGACGATGGAGCGGAAACGGATTTAGACCTTGGGCACTATGAGCGATTTTTAGATGTCAATATGACAAAAGCAAACAACACTACAACTGGTCAAGTTTATTATGAAGTAATAAATAAAGAGCGAAGGGGAGATTTTTTAGGTGCAACTATCCAAGTGATTCCTCACATAACAGACGAGATTAAAAGAAGAATGAGATTGCTTGAGGAAAAAAATAAATATGATATAATAATTACGGAAATAGGCGGGACAGTAGGAGATATTGAAAGTTTACCGTTTATGGAATCAATTAGGCAGACTCTTTTAGAACTTGGAAGGAAAAATGCTCTTAGCATTCATGTAACTTTAATTCCTTATATTAAATCTGCTGCCGAAATGAAAACCAAACCAACTCAGCATAGTGTTAAAAATTTACAAGCATTAGGAATTCAGCCTAGTATTTTGGTTTGTAGATCGGAAAGAAAAGTTTCCAAGGACATAAGAAAAAAGATCGCTCTTTTCTGTAATGTCGGTTTAGAAGATGTTGTCTCGGCTTATGATGCTAATACAATATATGAAGTACCGTTAAATTTATATGATCAAAAATTTGATAGAATTGTGTTAAGGAAATTAAAGTTACCGGACATTAATATTAATCTTGAAAAATGGAGAGAGTTTGTCGATAAAGTAAACCACCCGACGGGAAGCGTAACCATTGCATTATGCGGTAAATATACTGATTACTTGGATGCATATAAAAGTATTACGGAAGCCTTTATTCATGCCGGTGCAGAAAATGATGTTAAAGTAAATGTTAAATTTATAAGTGCAGAGGAGTTTGAAAGCAAGAACCCTGAACTTCTGCTGAAAGACGTTGACGGACTATTGGTACCCGGAGGATTTGGTGAGAGAGGAATTGAAGGTAAAATAAAAGCTGTTCAATTTGCGCGGGAAAATAAAATACCGTTTTTCGGAATTTGTTTAGGATTGCAATGTGCCGTTATTGAGTTTTCCAGGAATGTCTTAGGAATTCGAAAAGCAAACAGCTCGGAGTTTGTCAAAAATCAGTACTGTGTTATTCACATTATGCCCGACCAAAAAAATGTTAAAGTTAAAGGTGCTTCCATGAGATTAGGGGCTTATCCTTGCGTCTTAAAGAAAGGAACAAAAGCTCGTTTTGCGTATAAAAAAGAAAAAATATCCGAAAGACACAGGCACAGGTATGAAGTTAATAATAAGTTTAGAGATGAATTGGAGAAAAACGGAATGTTAATCAGCGGTACTTCTCCAGACGAAAGATTAGTAGAAATGGTTGAAGTAAAGGAACATCCTTGGTTCGTTGCTTGTCAGTTTCATCCTGAATTAAAATCCCGGGCAACGAAAGCTCATCCGTTGTTTAGGGAATTTGTAAAGGCTGCAGTAAACTATTCAAAGTCTAAAGTTTCCGAAGAATGAGTCTTAAGAAAATAATTTTAATTATTTTCGTTATTTCCGGGCAAGTGTGCTCAAATCCGTTATTTCATCAAAAGATTGCTCAGGGGATACCTTACCTTTACAATTTGGAACTGAAAAAAGCTTCGGATATTTTTAATGAAGCTGCAAAAATTTCACCCGACGATCCCCGAAGTTATTATTACATTGCGCAAATTCATCTATGGTCTTTTTTGGGTTCTAAAGAAGAGCATGAATATAAGCAGTTTTTTAAGTTTTCAGACATTGCAAAAAACAAAATTGAAAGTATTGAAAAAATTGATGGTAAAGATTACTTAGCTGATTTTTGGAAGGGAAACATCTATACACAGAGAGCTTTAGCGTATTCATCAAAGGATAAAATGCTGGATGCTTTCTGGGCAGCTAAAAAAGCAATTGGATATCTAGAAGACGTTATAGATGAAAAGCCGGATTTTTATGATGCATATTTAGGAATTGGTATTTTTGATTATGCTCTAACTTATGTTCCAGGTATTTTTAAGTTTGCGTTAACTCTAACAGGCTTGGATGCAGACAAACTGCAAGGTTTTAATAATGTAAGACTGGCAAAGCAAAAGGGAAGTTTATTTAAGACAGAAGCTACTTTTCATCTTGCAAGAATGTATACGGATTATTTAGCGGAATATGATAGCTCTGCAATTTTATTAAATTCGTTAATTAAAAAATTCCCTCGAAATAGTTTATTTATTTACCAGTACGCAATTACTTTAATTTACCAACGGAAATTGGATTTGGCTGAAAAGGAACTTTATAAAGTTATAAACTTAAATAATAAAAATTTTAGTCAAACAAACTCATTCTCGTATTTTTTATTAGGTGATGTTCAATTAAGAAAAAATAATTTTAATGAAGCAATTGAGAACTATATAAAATTCCTGACTACAACTAAGGCTGTGGATTATACCGGGATTGCCGGTTTAAGAGTTGCGCTATGTTATAAATTCTTAAATAATGAAAAACTGTATGAAAAATATTTGCTTTTAGCAAGGAATGGGAACAAAGATATTCCTGAAGATAGCTATGCGAAAGAGTATAGCGAAATATTATTTGAGTATGATCTGAATAAAAATCAGTTAACGGTTATTCAAGCCGGAAATTATTTGTTAGCAGGAGAATATAAAGATGTTGCAAAAATATTAAATCCGGTTTTGCACAGAATTAAACAACCGGATTGGAAAGGTAAAGTTTTAATTTATTTAGCTGAATCAAATATCGAACTTGGGAACTATAATAGTGCATTTAATTTTGCTTCCAGAGCAATATCCGTAAATTATAATTTTGATAAATGGATACTTCCCTATGCTTTATATTTAAAAGCAAAAGCATATTGGCTAACAGGAAATGATAAAGAAGCCGTAAAATATCTGCTGAAAGCGGAGAATGAAAATGATTATTACAAAAAGGAATACTTACAATCTCTAATAAACAATTTAAAACAAAAACTAAATTTACCGGAATAACCGGATTGTTCTTCTTTTTTTGTATTATAATTTCAGTTTCTAATTTTAAAAGGCCTTATAAAATTGATTTCTTATTCTTTATTCAATAATTTTATAAAATAATAGAATAATTTTATGTTTAGAATTGTTGTATTTGTATCGGGCAGAGGTTCGAATTTAAAGTCGGTTTATAATTCGATTGTCAACGGAAAAATTAAGGCTCATATCTTTGCAGTTGTAAGTAATAAAAAGGACTGCGGAGCAATTGATTTTGCAAAGAGAAAAAATATAAATACTTACTTTGTAAGCAGCCTTAATAAGGTTGGTTCCGTTTCTTACTCTGAACTTGTAAATATTTTTGAATCTAACCGGGTCAATTTAATTGTATTAGCCGGTTTTCTTAAAAAAATTCCAGATTATTTTGTACAACGGTTTGAATTTAAAATAATAAATATTCATCCTGCACTTCTTCCTTTTTTCGGAGGGAAGGGGATGTATGGAAAAAATGTTCATAGAGCTGTTTTTAATTCCGGCACGAAAGTTAGCGGGGCAACAGTCCATTTTGTTGATACTATCTTTGATCATGGATTAATAATTGCGCAACAATGCACTGATATTTCAAATGCAAAAACCCCGGAAGCAATTGCCGAGAAAGTGTTAAAAATTGAACATAAAATTTTACCGGTTGTAGTCAAGAAATTTGTAGAGAGGAAAGTTAAGGTAGAAAGTAATAGAGTGTTTTTATTAGAGTAATATTTGAGGATTTAGTATTGAAAAAGTTTGCACTGCTTAGTGTTTCAGATAAGTTGAATATAGTTGAGTTTGCTAAAGAACTTAAAAGTTTTGGTTATGGGTTATTGGCAACGGGCAACACGGCTGCATTACTGAAGAATAACAATATCGAATGCACGCAAATTTCCGATTATACCGGTTTCCCGGAAATATTTTCCGGTAGAGTGAAATCACTTCATCCCAAAATATTTGGCGGAATTCTTTTAAGACGAGAAAACAACGATGATTTGAAAGAAGCTTCGAGTAACAATATTATGCCTATAGATGTGGTTTGTGTTAATCTTTACCCGTTTCATAAAGTTGTGAATGATAAAGGAGTAAACTTGCTGGAAAAATTGGAAAATATTGATATCGGTGGACCGAGTTTAATAAGAGCTGCTGCGAAAAATTACAAGTCGGTTTCCGTTTTAACCAGTCCTTCCCAATACGACAAATTTTTATCAAAATTAAAAAGTGATAATTTATCGGAAGCGGTAAGAATAGAATTAGCCTCTGCGGCTTTCGCTCATACTGCACAATATGATGCTATGATTGCAGATTTTTTTGAACATGAATTTAATTTACCTCGAAAAGAATTACGAGTAAATTCAAAACTGAGCAAATCGCTAAGGTATGGAGAAAACCCGCATCAAAAAGCGTTCTTGTTCGGAGACTTTGATAAGTATTTTGAAATTTTACATGGTAAAGAATTATCTTATAATAATATTGTTGATTTAACTTCCGCTGTCGATTTGATTGCCGATCTTCCTAAAAATTCTTGTGCAATTGTTAAGCATACTAATCCTTGCGGAGCGGCAACTTCTCAAGATACCTACTCATCTTATGTAGAAGCTTTGTCTTGCGATCCGGTTTCGGCATTCGGAGGTATTGCTTCATTTAATACAACAATAGACGAGAAAACAGCAAAGAAATTAAACGAAATATTTTTAGAAATTATTTGTGCTCCTAATTTTTCTGAGGACGCTTTAACTATTCTTAGGAAGAAAAAAAATAGAAGGTTAGTAAAGATTCTTAAAAGTGCAAATAAAGAAGAACCTGTTGTTAAAAGTATTAATGGTGGATTCCTTGTTCAAGATAAAGATAATTCTTTCCTTTCCGATGATAATCTTAGAATTGTTACAGAAAAAACGTATACCGAAGAAGAGTTCAAAGATTTGAAATTCGCATGGACGATATGCAAATATACAAAGTCGAATGCCATAGTTTTTGTAAAGAAACAGAAGGCAATTGGAGTTGGTGCCGGACAAATGTCAAGAGTTGAAGCTGCCAAACTTGCTGCGCAAAGAGCTAAAGAGTATGGGCATAGTCTTAAAGGAGCTGTAGCGGCATCGGATGCATTCTTTCCTTTTGCAGACGGAGTGGAAATAATTGCATCGGAAGGAATTACCAGTATTATTCAACCCGGCGGTTCTATTAGAGACGAAGAAGTAATTGCTGAAGCAAACAAACACAATATTTCCATGGTGTTTTCGGGAATTAGAAATTTTAAGCATTAAGGAGTAATATGGGAATTTTAGATTTTTTCTCAACAGATATAGCTATTGATTTAGGCACAGCTAATACTCTTATTCATGTTAAGGGTAAAGGAATTGTCTTGAATGAACCTTCTATTGTAGCTTTTGATAGAAATACTAAAAAAATAATTGCATTGGGAAACAAAGCAAAAGAGATGCAGGGTAGAGAACATAGAGCAATTAGGGTTTCTAGACCGATGCGAGATGGTGTAATAGCGGATTTTGAAATTGCCGAAGGGATGCTGAGAGCATTCATTAAAAAGGTTAATACCGGGATGTTTTCCAGTAGAAGAGTTATTGTTGCCGTGCCCAGCGGTGTTACGGAAGTTGAGAAAAGAGCGGTTAGAGATAGTGCCGAACACGCAGGAGCCAGAGAAGTTCACTTAATTGCCGAACCGATGGCTGCTGCAATTGGTGTAGGGATTGAAGTTGAAGCTCCCGTTGGTAATATGATTCTTGATATTGGAGGCGGAACAACGGAAATTGCTGTTATTGCACTTTCAGGAATAGTTAACGAGGAATCTCTAAGAATTGCCGGTGACGAAATGAACAGTGCAATAATTCAGTTCTTTAAAAAGAACTATAATCTTTTGATTGGAGAAAGAACGGGTGAAGCAATTAAGTGTGAAATCGGTTCTGCAGTTCCGTTGAAAGAAGAAATTACAATTCAAGTTAAAGGACGGGACCTTGTTGGAGGCATTCCGAAAACTGCAGAAGTTAGTTCCGTTGAAATTCGTGAAGCGCTTAATGAAAATATTACGATGATTGTTGAAGGTGTTAAGCAAACACTGGAAAGGACACCGCCGGAACTTTCGGCTGATATTTTGGATAGAGGCGTTATTCTTACCGGCGGCGGCGCTCTACTCAAAGGTTTAGACCAGCGTATTCGTATGGAAACTAATTTGCCCGTTCATATTGCCGAAGATCCGCTTACGGCAGTTGTACGCGGTGCAGGTAAAGCTATGGAAAATATGAATAAATATTCAAAAGTTTTTATTCGTAAAAGAAGTTTCTAATGTTTAATGGATTGAAAAAGTTTTTTAATAATTTCAAAGAATATATTGTATTAATCTTTCTTCTTCTAATTAGTCTTTCGTTATTACCTCTTAACAAAAGTGCAGAGTTAAAAAAAATACGTACACTTGCTTTCGGTAACCTAGCCTTTTTAAATTCTCTTGTGTTAGATGCTCAAGATATGCTTAGGGATAGAGATGAAGTTGTGAAGTTAGAAAAGCTGAATGCCGAATTAATGTTAAAAGTTAACCAGCTAAGAGAATATGGATTAGAGAATAGTGAGCTCAAAAGAATTTTATTTTTAAAAGATACTACTGAATATCCAATAAAACCCGTTACAATCATTAGTAAGCTAATACCTAGTTTGCCGGGGTATTATTTAATCAATGCAGGTCTTAATGATAGCCTGAAAAATGGAATGCCTATAATTAATGATAAAGGATATGTAGGATTAATCGTAAAAACATCCGACCATTTTTCTCTAGTCAGGTCTTTAAAAAGTACCCAATCACATATTGCAGTCATGGATCAAAGAAGTAAAGTAAACGGCATTTTAGACTGGGACGGTAAAAGTTTTGTAATAAAGAATATATCTACTACCAATGATGTTAGTATAGGAGATAGAATAGTTACTTCAACTTTCAGTACAATTGTTCCTCCTTCTATTCCGGTAGGAATTGTTATTAGAAAAAGCACTTCTGTTGCCGGTTTACTAACTAATATTGAAGTTAGTCCATTTGTCAATTTTCAATCAGTAAAAAATGTTGTTGTACTGAAAATCATAAGCAGTAAAGAAGTAAATAATATAGAATTAAACTTATTAAAGGAAACTAAATTAAAATAAAAGATTTTATATTGCCAATTACTGTAGGAATAATTGCTATAGCCATACAAATAGTTTTGATTCCATTGTTATCCTTTCAATTTGTTGTCCCGGATTTAGTTTTAATAGTACTCGTTATTTATACCTTAAAGAAAGGACAAATATTCGGAACAATTACAGGGTTCATTTTAGGATTTTTATTTGATATATTTTCCGGAGGAATAATTGGGGCGGCAATGTTTAGTAAAACATTAGCTGGATTTACCGCAGGGTATTTTTACAGCGAAAATAAAACGGATACTAATTTAAATACAACTATTTTTGTATTAATTATTTTTGTTTGTTCGGCAATTGATGCCCTTTTTTATCAAATACTTATTTCCAAAACAACGGATTTTACTTTTATAACTTTATTCGTTAAACATAGCTTTCTCCCCGCATTTTATACTGCATTATTAAGTTTAATTTGGCTTATATTTAAACCTAAAACCAAGAGTGAATGATGGATAATAGTTTTGGGTCGGCGGACAGAAGGAGAATCTTATATTTTATTATAATCTTATTTTTTGCAATATCGATTTTTCAATTATTTCGAATGCAAATACTGGAGCAGGTTGCATATAAGGAAAAATCAACAGAGAACAGTATTAAAAAGATAATGCTTAAAGCTCCTCGAGGAATTTTTTTCGATAGAAATTTTCAGGTATTAGTTAGCAATAAACCTTCTTACTCATTTGAGATAACTCCTGCTAATTATAACAGGCAACTAAATCCATTAATCGAGCATGTTTTAGGTGTCGATAGCAATTACATATCCAAAAGATTGTCTAAAAGTACAGCTTATTCAAAATATATACCAAGACTTATTAAAAGAAATGTTGACTTTCCTTTTGTAGCTTGGTTAGAAGAAAATAGTAATAAACTTCCCGGTGCTTCTTACGTAATTGAAATGCAAAGAGATTATTCGTTTGGAATTAATGGCGCCCATATATTCGGTTATACGAGGGAAATAAATTATTCACAGTTAAAAAGGCAAAAAAACTTTTATAGTTTGGGTGATTATGTTGGAATAAAAGGAATTGAAAAAACATATGAGAATTATTTAAGGGGAGAAAAAGGGTATAAACTTGTAATAGTTAACTCTTCTCAAAGAATTATTGGAAAGTACGAAAACGGAAAAGGAGATAGAGCACCCGTTAAAGGATATGATTTAATATTAACCCTGAATTCAGATGCACAAAAAGTTGCAGAGAAAAGCTTCAAACATAAAACAGGTTCGTTAGTTGCTATTGAACCGAGTACGGGAGAGGTTTTGGCTTTTGTTAGTTCCCCACAATATAATTTGGCTGAATTTGCTTCTATTATGGATGAGAGTATGATTAGAAAAATAATTCATGATAAAAATAAACCTCTTTTTAATAGAGGTACCACATCAATATATCCACCCGGTTCAACAATCAAAATGTTAGCTGCACTTATTGGTTTGCAAGAAGGACTAATAACAAAATATTCAACTATAGATTGTAAAGGCGGTTTACAATACGGAAATAGATTCTTCAAATGTCATGGTGCTCATGGGATAACAAACGTTATAAAAGCTATAGAGCAGTCTTGTAACACTTATTTTTATAAATTGATATTAGATATAGGTTTAGATAGATGGGCAAACTATGTTAAAAAATTTGGTTTTGGAAAAAAAACAGGTATTGATTTAAGCGAAGAATCAAAAGGTATTGTACCTGACAGCAAATACTACGACAAAGTATATGGAAAAGGTAAGTGGAGTAGAGGAAATCTAATAAGCTTAGGAATTGGGCAAGGTGAATTAAGCGTAACAACAGTACAGCTTGCACAGTATGCCGCATTGTTGGCTAATTTTGGTAAAACTAAATCGCCGCACGTAGTTAAGGGCTATTTAACTCAGGATAACCAGGAATTTATTCCTCTTAAATTCAAAGATGTTAACATTGATTTTAAACGGAAATATTTTGATATAGTACGAGAAGGAATGTTCAAAGTTGTTAATGGAAAGGGGACAGCGACAGGTATTAAACTAAAAGAATATAAAATTGCCGGTAAAACAGGTACATCGCAAAATCCGCACGGTAAAGACCATGCACTGTTCATAGCGTTTGCTCCTTACGACAATCCTAAGATTGCTATTGCCGTAATGGTGGAAAATGCCGGTTTTGGCAGTAGTTTTGCTGCACCAATTGCCAGGGATGTAATTAAGGCATATTTGGATTCGGAGAAAAAAATAAATAACCAAAAATTATTAAGCGAATGGAACTAGAGTTGTAGATGTTTAGTAAATTAGAAGATAAATTTGATTTTTCACTTTTTGTTCCAATTATTATTTTAACCGGAATAGGGCTGCTTGCTATTTATAGTTCCACTTATAATCATCCTACGGCAAGCGGAAATTTTATAAAACAAGTTTATTTTTCATTTATTTCGCTTGGAGCATTTTTTTTCTTTTACTTTTTACCTCATAAAAGTCTTAAACTTATTGCCGGTGGGTTATACGCTTTTTCTATCCTTTTATTACTAGCTGTTATTGCTTTGGGAAAAACTGTTTATGGCGCTAAAAGTTGGATTAGCTTTGGTTCCATAGGTTTCCAGCCTTCGGAGTTTGCAAAAGTCGGTTTAATATTTTTCTTGGCATACTGGTTAAGTTATAAAAATAGAAATATAAACAATTTAAAAGATATTAGTGTAGCTTTAGCGATTGGAATGATACCTGTCGCGCTTATTATGTTAGAACCTGATTTAGGTACAGCTATTGTATTTATAATAATAACTTTTACAATGATCTTTTGGAGCGGACTCAATTTATTCGCGTTTTTTGTTGTTGCTTCTCCGGTAGTGATAGTATTTGCTTCAATGTTTGGTCTTGGAGCTATTATTATTAGTTTGGGTTTTGTACTGCTGGCGCTTTACTTTTTTAAGAGAGATATTTTTACAAGCCTAATTATTTTTGTTTTTAATTTAGCAAGTTCATTTTTCTTTGATTACATTATACGGTACTTAAAACCGCATCAACAGAAAAGGATTGAATCATTTGTAAATCCTGCTGCGGATCCGCTAGGCTCCGGTTATAACGCTCTTCAAGCAAAAGTAGCCATTGGTTCCGGTGGTTTATTCGGCAAAGGATTCCTTCATGGAAGTCAAACTCAATTAAGGTTTATACCTGAACAATGGACCGATTTTATTTACTGTGTGATTGGAGAAGAATTTGGTTTTTGGGGAAGCGTGATAACCATCTCACTTTTCTTTATAGTGTTTTTGAGATTTTTAAATATTATTTCTTCAGTTAAAGATAAATTTAGCAGTTTAGTTTTAGTGGGAATTTTAACTTTGCTGTTTACACATTTTAGTATAAATATAGGAATGAATATTGGCATTACACCTGTCATTGGTCTTCCACTTCCGTTTCTTAGTTATGGAGGCAGTTCGCTGCTTGTAAATATGTCGTTAATTGGAATAGCAATGAATATTTATAAAAACCGAAGATTGTATACTTAATAACAATTAATTATTAATATAAAAAAATGTCGGCATACGAAAAACTTAAAAGAGCTACTGAAAAAGGTCTTCATATTTGTGTCGGATTAGACACGGATAAGGACAAAATACCCGCCCATCTATTATCTACAGACAACCCTATGCTGGAGTTCAATAAAGTTGTTATTCAAAATACTTTTGAAGATGCTGCTGCGTATAAAATTAATTTTGCATTTTATGAGAGTGAAGGTATTAAAGGTATAGAAACGATGATCGGGACATTGAAATTAATTCCTGATTCAATTCTTGTTATTGCCGATGCCAAGCGAGGAGATATTGGAAATACATCAAAAAAGTATGCACAATCCGTTTATGATTATTATAAATATGACTCTGTTACCCTTCAGCCGTATATGGGTTATGATTCGGTTTCACCTTTTTTGGAATATAAAGATAAACTTAATTTTATCTTAAGTTTAACTTCCAATCCAAGTTCTAATGATTTCGAAAAATTAAATCTTTCAGGCGGTAGATTCTTATATCAAGAAGTAATTGCCAAAATAAATGAATGGAATAAGTTTAATAATTGCGGAATTGTTTTCGGCGCTACTAATTCAGATGAGCTTAAATTGAATATGAATAATCTAAAAAATCTACCTTTGCTTTTACCAGGTGTCGGCGCTCAAGGCGGAAGTCTTAAAAGCATTGTAGACTTATTTGATAATGTTGATTATCATGATTATTTAATAAATATCAGCCGCGGACTTCTTTATGTCGATGACTCATATAACTTCGGAATGCAAATCAAATCAAAATTAATTGAATATAACAATCTGATAAAAAGTATATTAAACTCTTAATAATATTAGGAATTTTAATTCAATTAAATTATTTTATAAAAAAGTTCTTTATTTACTTTGTCAAAAATGAAATCTTCTGAAAATCTATTTAATTATTAGGTCAGAACGAATATCAGAGGCGAAAGATGGAACCCGAGCCAAAGCTGTATGAGAAATACTTACATGAAATCTGGAAGCGCCAATCGTTTACCGGTCAACTGAATACATACAAAAATGAACCCATAAGAACTATTGATATTGGAACACATAATCTTTCCGATGCCGGTCCGGATTTTAAACATTCCAGGGTTCAAATTGGGTCTCTTACTTATGTCGGAGATATTGAAATTGATCTTGACTATACGGATTGGAAAAAGCACGGTCATAATATTGATAGCAAATATAACAAAGTAATTCTGCATATCACTCTTACAAATCGATTCAAGCAGCATTATGTCTTTACAAAAGCCGGACGTAAAGTTCCAACTATTAGTATTAGTGAGCTAATTGAAGATACCGAGATAGAAAGAATTTCAAAAAAAACACATCCGAACAATAACAATAATAAATTAAAATGTTTTGATTTAAACGATGACACAAGTTATAAAATAAAAAAGAACTTCATAATTAATCTTGGAATTGAAAGATTTAAGAAAAAGAGTACGAAAATTTATAGTCGTGCGAAAGAACTTGTATTTATTAACGAACTAAAGTTAAAAGAGCCTGTAATAAAATATGAATTGACCGAACAGTTTAATAATAGAACTTTTTCTCATGAGGACTTTAACAATAGGAATATATGGAAGCAATTGTTTTATGAATTAATATTTGAAGCTCTTGGATATTCAAAGAATAAATCTCCCATGCTGAAACTTGCCCGTTATGCGGATATTAATTTTATGCAAAGTCTTGGTGAAGATGATGATTTATTAACTAGAATAGAATCTTCATTATTTAAAATTAGCGGACTTTTGCCTGATGTTGAAAATACATCTGATGGGGAATTAACTGAATACGAAAGGGGTTTGTTTGGTAATTGGCAGAAAATTAAGGAGATATATGATAGTAAATATTTAAATGAAACACAGTGGAACTTCTTAAATCACCGCCCTCAGAATTTTCCTACTATTAGAATTGCCGGCGGCGCAAGACTGTTAAGAGATTTGCTGGAAAATAATTTAATAACTAAAATCATTAAGAAATTCGAAGAGATTAGAAATGACAAAGTATTAATCAATTCATTACGTTCTATATTTATTATTAAAACGGATAATTACTGGTCTGACCATTATGTATTTTCTAAACCGTCTAAAATAAAAATTAAGTACTTTATTGGTGCCTCTAGGGCTGATGAAATAGTGATAAACGTTGTGTTACCGTTTATATCTGTTTACTTCGATATTTTTGGCAAACAAGTATTATCTAAAAGGGTTCTGAAAATTTATCAAATGTATACTCAAAAATCGGATAATAAAATTGTTCGGCAAGTTGCCGAGAGTATCGGTTTAGAAGGATATAAAAAGCGTACTATCTTTTCACAAGGTATGATTGAACTTTTTAGAAACTATTGTTCGAAAAATAAATGTCTTGAATGCGAAATCGGGAAGATTGTATTTAATTAGTACTTCCTTTTAATCTGTTTATTTCATCCCTCAATTTAGCTGCACGTTCATAATCTTCTTTATCAACAGACTCTCTCAGTTTATCCATCAATGAAGCAATTAGCGTCTCTTTTGATTTTGGCTTTCCGGTTGATTCGTTTGGTATAATATCGGGATTGGTAGAATTAGCTAAATCGCTTTCGGCTTCTTCACCGGTTGGAATAAATGCAGCTGTTTTCATTACATCTTCAGATACATAGATTGATGCTCCTGTTCTAACTGCAAGCGCAATAGCATCACTTGGACGAGCATCGATTTCCGTGGTAATACCGGATGTCTCGATAATAATTTTTGCGTAAAAAGTATTTTCTTTCAGCTCATCAATTATTATTTCGTTAACTGAGGCGCCTAAATTATCCACTAAACTTTTCATCAAATCATGAGTTAAAGGTCTCGGCGGTTTTATACCCTCAATTTCAAGTGCTATTGATTGTGCTTCGAAGGAACCAATAATAATAGGCAAACGCCTTATTCCATAAGCTTCCTTTAATAATAATGCATAAGCCCCGCCAGTGGAAGGGCTTGACGATAATCCTAAAATTTCTACTTGAACTTTATTCACTGTGTTATTGCATTTATTAAAAATAATATGATTATATTTTTTTTTGTAAATCAAAAGCAAATATAATCAAAATTTTATTTTTAAATACAATTTTATAATTTAATAAACAATAATTTCAAGTAATTAGAAAAATGCCTGACCAACAATACACAGGAATAGTTGAACCTGAAATCTCGGAAGATACGACAACCGGGTTAGCTTTTAGAGTTATTCTTTATAATGATGATTGGCATACGTTTGATGAAGTTATTAATCAACTTATAAAAGCTACGCATTGTTCTTTTGAGAAGGCTAGGTCATTTGCTTTTGAAGTACACGTTAAAGGGAAAGCTATTGTATTTAGCGGTGATTTATCAAATTGTCTCAAAGTATCATCTATACTTGAAGAAATAGAACTTCATACGGAAGTAGCTTCAGATTAAATCAGTTTGCTGTCTATATCTTCAGTTCTCTTTACTTAAATCTTCTTTAAAATTTAGCTATATTTCTTAATAATAAAATTAATAATAACGAAAATTAATATGCAAATCGGATTAGTAGGATTACATAATTCCGGGAAGACGCTTCTGCTTAATACTTTGGCGGGAATTGAAAAAACTGAGTATCATAAAAGTGAAGAAGCGAAGCTGGAAGTAATAAAAGTTCCGGATGAAAGATTAAATAATTTAACTTATATTTTTAATCCTAAGAAACAGGTAAACGCAACAATTGAAATTTTTGATATTCCCGGACTCAGAGTTTCTGATGATGGGAAAGTAAGAATTACAACATCGTTTCTTAATAATGTAAAAAACAATGATGCGTTATTTTATGTAATACGGCATTTTGAAAATGCAAGCGTTCCTCACCCGATGAACAGAATAAATTCGTTAGCGGATATTGAATTTCTGGAGACTGAATTTTTATTCTCCGATTTATCTTTCTTAGAAAATAGAATTGAAAAATTGAAGAAAGATATTCTTAAAAGAAAAGAAGACAGGCTTACAAAAGAATTGGAAGTAATAGAAAAATGTTATGAACATACGAACAATGAATTGCCTTTAAGAACTTTAGACTTAAATGAAAAAGATATTAGCCTTCTCTCGGGATTTCAGCTATTAACACTTAAGCCATTGGCAATTGCTATTAATTTTGATGAAAATTCGATGCAAGATGCTTCCTCGATTATTGGGGAAATTAAAGAAAAATTAGGACAGCAAAATTTAGAGATAATTCCGTTTTCTGCCGAAATTGAATATGAACTTTCTAAACTTGAACCTGAAGATCAACAAATGTTTATGGAAGAATATGGAATTAAAGAATCTGCATTAGATAAAATTCTTCGTACTGCTTTCAAAGTATTAGGCTTGCAATCATTCTTTACGGTAGGAGAGGATGAAACGAGAGCGTGGACAATTAAAAAAAACTATACGGCACAGCAGGCGGCAGGTGTAATTCACACAGACTTTTACAATAAATTTATTAGAGCCGAAGTTGTTCACTACGATGATTTTATGAAGTATAAATCGTTCAGTAAATGCAAAGAAGCAGGCGTTTGGAGATTAGAAGGAAAGGAATACATCGTTGCAGATGGTGATATTCTAAATATTAGACATAGTTAAAAGAGTATAATTAATAAATACAATCATATTTTGGAGTCGAAAATGTCAAAACAAGTTATTAAAGGTCTTGAACCTAAATTACTTTGGGAACATTTCTATGAAATAAGTCAAGTACCAAGACCTTCAAAAAAAGAGGGGAAAATTAGAGCTTACATTAAAGAGTTTACAAAAAAATATAACTTAAAATTTATTGAAGATAAAGTAGGCAACATTGTTATTTCTGTTCCTGCAAGCAAAGGGCACGAAAAAAGCCCGAAAGTTGTTTTGCAAGGTCATATTGATATGGTTTGTGAAAAAAATAAGGGAACAAAGCATGATTTCGAAAATGATCCAATAGAATTGTTAAGAGAAGGCGGCTGGATCACGGCAAACGGCACAACTTTAGGGGCAGATAACGGAATTGGCGTAGCTGCCGCAATGGCTATCGCTTTGGACGGGAAAGCAGTACATGGTCCACTGGAATTATTGATGACTATTGATGAAGAAACCGGTATGACGGGTGTTGGAGCGTTAAAGAAAAATTTTATATCCGGTAAGTATTTATTGAATTTGGATTCGGAAGAAGATGGTGTGTTCTATGTCGGATGCTCCGGCGGTCAAGATACGGTATGTTCTTTCAAAGCTGATTTTGTAAAACCCAAAAGAGGTACTCAACCGGTTGAACTATTAGTTACAGGATTGAAGGGTGGTCATTCGGGTCTGGATATTCATCAAGGAAGAGCAAATGCAATTAAGTTATTAGCGCAATTGTTAAACAGAATTGAAGTCCCTTTTCAGATTGCAAATATTTCCGGCGGATCTTTAAGAAATGCAATTCCTCGTGAAGCCGAAGCTGTAATAATGATTAAACCTGTTGATCTCAATAAAGTAAAGACGGCAGTTAGAAAATTTACTGCCGATTCGTTACTCGAGTATAAAACCTCCGATAACGGATTAACTGTTAAAGTAAAAAAATTAAATGAAAAATTCGGCAATGTTTTTTCTAAAGAATTAACAAGCATTTTAGTAAATACTTTACTGGCTCTGCCTCATGGTGTTATGGCAATGAGTGCAGACATTCCCGGACTTGTTGAAACTTCAACTAATTTAGCTACACTGAAGATGGAAAAAAGTAAAATCGTAATTGGGACAAGTCAACGAAGTTCAATTGAAAGCGCTAAAGACAACATAACAAATATGGTTGTTGCCATTGCTAAACTTGCCGGAGCAAAAGCTGAAATCGGTGACGGTTATCCCGGCTGGAAGCCAAATATGGATTCTGAGCTCCTAAAATTATCCCGTGCCGTTTATAAAAGCTTATTCAAAAAAGAAGCTAAAATAAAAGCAATACATGCAGGTTTAGAAACCGGATTACTCGGCTCAAAATATCCCGGATTAGATATGATCTCATTTGGTCCAACAATTATGGGTGCTCACTCACCCGACGAAAAAGTTAATATAAAAGATGTAGAAAAGTTCTATAAGGTCTTAAAAGGAATATTAAAAAAATTAGCTTAATATCGAATTATTTACAACCGGGCTGGCTTACAAGTCCGGTTGTAAAAATAATTTTGGTGAGTTATGAAAAGAAAATTGAAACTTTATACCGCTCCTAAAATTGAACACATACAAGACATGATTTTTAAATCATGTAAAAAATATAGCGAAAAACTCGCTCTTGAAGATCTTATTAACTACCCGATTTCAAAAGTAAATTATCAACAACTCAAAAATAGCATATTAAGGTTTGGTAATGCTTTAAGAAAACTTGGACTTCCGGGAAGAACCCATATAGCTTTAATAAGTGATAACAGGGTTCAATGGGCTATAAGTTATCTTACGCTAATGTCATTTAATTATGTCGTTGTTCCTATCGATAAGAATCTCACATTCAGTGAAATACTAAATATTCTTTATGAATCCGATTCCGAAGCAATAATTTTTTCCGATAATTTTTCTAATCTACTGATTGAAAAGAAAAATACACTAAAAAATTTAACCGTCTTCATTAATATGGATAAAGAATCACAAAAAGACGATTTTATTTTTATGAAAGATTTAATAGACCGGGAAATAGAAGCTAGTGAATCGACTTTACCTAAAATTAATTCAAATGATATGGCGGAAATTATATTTACCTCGGGTTCTTTGGGAAGAGCAAAAGGCGTGATGCTTTCACAAAAAAATCTAGCTGCAAATTTGCAAGATATGTTAAGTATGTTAATGATGTATCCGGAAGATAAATTTTTATCTGTTCTTCCAATGCATCATACTTATGAATGTACTTGCGGAATGCTTTGTCCGTTGTATGCCGGTTCCTCGGTACATTATTCTCGTTCGCTTAAAACAATAGCGGATGATATGTTAAAGGTCAAACCAACCATTGTTCTTGGTGTTCCGTTATTATTTGATAAGATGTATAAAAAAATCCAAAAGGCTGTTCAGAGCGATTCAAAAAAAGCAGTAATTGTTCCCAAAATAGTTGCTTTAATGAATGCTTTGGAGAAATTAAAAATTAAAAATATCAAGAAAAAAATATTCAAAGAAATTCATGATAAATTTGGTGGCGCTATAAGACTTTTTATAGTGGGTGGCGCTCCACCGGATCCGGAGGTTGCTAAAGGATTGCAAGGATTTGGTTTCGGGTTTTTACAAGGATACGGATTGACGGAAACTTCACCCATTTTAGCATTAAATCAATTAGATAATTTTAAGAATGATGCCGCCGGGTTACCGTTGCCGGGAGTAAAATTAAAAATTGTTAACCCGGATGAAAACGGTATAGGAGAAATATATGCAAAGGGAGATAATGTAATGTTGGGATACTATAAAAATAAAGAAAAAACGGAAGAGGCGTTTGAAGACGGATGGTTTAAGACCGGCGATTTAGGTTATATTGATAACGATGGATTTCTTCATGTTAGCGGCAGGAAAAAAAATGTAATAATTTCAAAAAACGGTAAAAATGTTTTCCCTGAGGAAATAGAAGATATGTTAAATAAAAGTCCATTCATTTTGGAGTCTGTTGTTTACGGCGAAAAAGATGATAAACAAAGCGAAGTAATTGCTGCGCAAATTGTTGTTGATTCGGAGGAATTTATTCTGTATTCGCAAAAAAATAATGTTCAAATTAATGATAAACTTATTGATAAAATAATAGGGGACGAAATTAAAAGAATAAATAAAAATCTAACTTCTTTTAAAAGAATTATGCGCTTTTATATTCGGGAGCATGAATTTGAAAAAACTACAACAAAAAAAATTAAAAGATATTTAGTAATGAATGATACGGAATATGAAAAGAAAATTTAGCTAATCTTTAATTTTGTAAAACTCTAATGGCATAGTAGTATAAAATAATAGTGGAAAAACAATCATTTTTAAGTTCTTTTATTACGCGTAAAGATTTTTACTATTCTTATTTGAAATAGATTCAAATGGTTTCCATAAATTCGAATACTTTTTTCAACAAAAATAAAAAAGCCTCAAGAAAGGATATCTTAAGGCTTCCAAAATAAAGGGCAACAAATCTAAAGGAAAAAATAATTAATTATAATACCCTTCACCCTAATATAAAACACAAAAAAATTTGCATATGTAATCTATATCACAATCGATAGAATTGCAATTAAAGAATATTATTTTTTACCGATAATAGCTAAGAATTTTAAATTTATTTGAAGGAATTATGAAATTTTATTTTGAACCCGATGCTTCTGCTTTTCTTCTGCTAAACAAAGTAGAAAAAGAACTTACTTTTAGTAGTAAAAAGGTTAAGCCGAACGAAGCTAAGTTTTCACGGACATTTATCAATGTTATTGAAACAAGAATCTTAAATTTGTCTCAGATGAGCATGCTGCAAGATTATATGCTTGAAATGCTATTGTTAGAAGAACACAATTCACAAAAGAGTAAGTTACTTTATAACTAGTCAATTTTCAGTTAAAGTCATTATTTTTTTATTAGCCCTTTTGATAGTTTTGATAAAGGACATAACCCAAATTATTAGAATTATAAAAAGTCCTAAATAAGAAGCTCCATCCCTAAATAGAACGGAATGAACATGAAATTGAGTAACTTGAATTGTAGTATTATCTATAAACATTCCTTTTATTGAAACCGTACCGGAAGAAGGTAAATTTTTACCAATTATTTTAATATTTTCATTGGCGAAGGTTTTCACATACAGATTCCCGTTTTTTGAAAAAACCGTTCGTCTGTCAAATTCTATGTGTTTTCCGCTTCTGTTATGATATTCTCTTAAAGTTTTCACAAAATGATTATCGGCGTTTTGAGGGCTCTGCAGCATAGTTGGAGGTAGAATAAAATATGAAAGTAAAACCAGTAAATAGATTGAATGGTATTTGACTGAACGAAATTTCAAATCCGGAGCTTCATTAACAACGCTCTTCCAATAAAAAATAACATAACCCAGACTAAATAATGTAATTAAATATGTAGCCCAGCTTTCCGGCCAGAAAAATCCGAAGTCCAATAACTTCCAGCTAAAAGGAGCGAACAACAAAACACCGTTTCCCCACTTAACCTGGCAGGCATCAAGAAGTAAATGCAATAAAGACCCAAGCGATAAGATAATAAAAGTTCTAAGCTGATTTTTGGAAAAACTGGAAAACCAGAAGCTTAAAATAAGACTAAATAACAAAGATGCCTGAATAATTACATAGAGTCTTAAATCATATCCATTTACAGATGGATAAATAAATTTTACAACTCTTTGTATTATCCATGCTATATCGGGAATAATAGCTCCAAGGTAAATCCATTTCAGGTCTGCTGTTCTAATAATTGGTTTTGTTGCAAGACCATTAATTCCTAAATGTGCAAGTGCATTCGGCATAAAAAAAATAAGTAAATGGTAAAAATGATTTTATTATTTAATTCCGGTTTTTCTAAAAGAAAGTATATCAAAAAATCTAATATAAAGTGATGTAAGTTTAGAAAATATTTTATATGTTGCAACTTAAAGGAAGAAAATCTTTATCAGAGAAAATATTGATTATTTTATTATATAGTAAACTTAAATTTTAAAAATTCTTCCATTTTTTTAAAAGATTCGTTAGTATTGAATTATGAAAGTAGTTCTATTTTGCGGTGGGTTGGGAATGAGATTAAAGGAGTATTCCGAAAGTCTTCCAAAACCTATGATCCCGGTCGGTAACAAACCGATATTATGGTATATAATGAAATACTATGCACATTTTGGGCATAAGGATTTTATTTTATGCTTAGGTTACAAAGCCGATGTAATAAAAAATTATTTTCTAAATTATCAAGAGTACATTACTAACGATTTTGTTTATTCTAGCGGCGGAAAGAATTTAAAATTATTAAATACCGATATTAGTAATTGGAAAATTACTTTTGTTGATACCGGTTTGCATTCAAATATTGGTCAGAGACTAAAAGCAGTTGAGGAGCACCTGAATGGAGAAGAGATATTTCTCGCTAACTATAGTGATGGTCTTTCGGATTTACCGTTAAATCAAATGCTGGAGCAATTTGAACAAAGCAAAAACATAGCAAATTTCCTGTGTGTAAATCCTACTCAGAGTTTCCATATCGTTAAAATTTCGGAGAATAATTTAGTAAAAGAAATTAAGCATATCGGACAATCCGGTATAAAAATGAACGGCGGATTTTTCATATTCCGAAATGAAGTATTTAAATATCTAAAAGACGGCGAAGAATTGATTGATGAACCGTTTCAGAGATTGATAGCTGAAGATAAATTAGGCTGTTATAAATACGATGGATTTTGGGCGAGTATGGACACATTTAAGGATAAACAACTTTTGGATGATATGTATTCAAAAGGTGAACAACCTTGGGAAGTTTGGAATCATAAATAATAAATTGTGTGATTTATGTTGCATATAAATTTTGATAACAAGGGCGCAGCTTTAAAAATACTCTGCCTTGGTGCACATGCAGATGATATAGAAATCGGGTGTGGAGGGACGATTTTAAAGTTAATTGAAACTTATTCTAATATAGAAATTAAATGGATAGTTTTTAGTTCCGGTGAAGTTAGAAAGATAGAGGCTCTACAGTGTGCAAATCAATTTTTGGATAAAGTTGAAAAATCCGATGTCGACATTTTATCTTTCAAAGACGGATTTTTCCCTTACATCGGAGAAGAAATAAAAAATTATTTTGATCAATTAAAACTAAATTATTCACCTGATTTAATATTCACACATTATAAATATGATTATCACCAAGACCATAGATTAATTTCAGAATTAACATGGAATACATTCCGCGATCATTTAATATTGGAATACGAAGTATTAAAGTATGACGGAGATTTAGGTCAACCTAATTTTTTTGTTCACTTATCTAAAAAATATGTAGGAAATAAAATTAAACTTGTTACAGAAAATTTCGTTTCTCAAAAGAATAAAACTTGGTTCGATGAAGATACATTTAAGTCATTGTTAATAATAAGAGGAGTCGAATCTAATGCTCCGGAAAAATTTGCCGAAGCATTTTATGTGCGAAAGTTGATTATTTAATTAATAAAAGGTAAGCCGTGAGGCATTCACTTTGTCGTTCGTGTGGAAGTGATAATCTTGAAGAAATTTTCTCATTCGGTGAAATTCCTTTAGCGGACGTATTACTGAAAGAATCGCAGCTTAACATTCCTCAAAAAAAATATCCTCTGGATTTAATTTTTTGTAACAATTGTAGTTTGTTGCAGCTTAAAGATGAGGTTGATCCGCAAATCCTTTATGTGGATGATTATCCCTATTATTCTTCCGTGTCAAAAACATTACTTAATCATTTCTTAAAAAGCGCTAATCAAATAATTAAAAGTAGAGATCTGAATCAAGATAGTTTAGTGATTGAGATTGCAAGCAACGACGGTTACATGCTTAAGTACTTTGCAGAAAAGAATATTCAAGTATTGGGCATTGATCCGGCTAAAGGTCCGGCTAAGGTGGCTATTGGAAATGGAATTCCTACTTTATGTGATTTTTTTAATATAAAAGTTACAAACGATTTGCTAGATCAAGGAAAATCGGCGGATGTAATTTTAGGGAATAATGTGTTAAACTTAATATCCGACTTAAACGAATTCGCCGGAAATTTGAAAAAGTTATTAAAACCAAATGGTGTTGTTATTTTCGAAGTTCCATATTCAATAAATTTAATTGAGAGAAATGAATTTGATATGATTTTTCATCAGAATCTATCTTACTTTTCAGTTATTGCATTGAATAACCTGTTTAATAAACATTCTCTTTATATTAATAAAATTGAAGAAATCCCTACATTTGGCGGTTCGTTAAGATTATTTATTGAGCACGAAAAAAATCATGATGAATCGACAGATAAAATTATAAATTCAGAGTGTTCAAAGAGTATTAATAAGATAGAATATTATAAAAATTTTCCTCAACATGTAAACGAAATTAAGTACAGACTATTGAATTTACTTGAAGAAATTAAATCTAAAAATAAAAGAGTTGTTGTATACGGTGCTTCCGGGGGAATGGCTACAACAATGCTGAACTTTGTCGGAGTTGGAAAAGAGCTGATTGATTATGCAGTTGATTCGAATCCTTTTAAACAAGGATTTTATTTACCGGGGAATTTGTTAAAGATATTTCCTCCAAGCAAACTTTTAGAAAATATACCCGATTATGTTTTACTCTTAGCTTGGAATTATGCAGATGAAATTCTTCGGCAAGAGGCTGAATATAGAAAAAAGGGCGGGAAATTTATTATCCCGCTTCCTGAATTAAAGATTGTATAAAAATTAATAAAATTTTAACGAGAGATTTATGAATAAATGTCGATTTTGCGGTTCTGTTTTGGAACTGACTTTTGTTGATTTGGGAATGTCTCCTTTATGTGAAAGTTATTTGAATGAAAATGAACTGAACCGGGTGGAACCGTTCTATCCTTTGCATTTGTATGTCTGTGAAAATTGCTTCTTGGTCCAGCTTCAAGAATATGTTGATCCCGAAGAAATTTTTACAGAGTACGCTTATTTTTCATCCTATTCGCAAAGTTGGTTAGAGCATGCTAAAAGATATAGTGAAAATATGGTTAAGAGATTTAAAATCAATCAGAATTCATTTGTGGTTGAAATAGCAAGTAACGACGGTTATCTTCTTCAGAATTTTATTGAGAATAAAATACCGGTTTTGGGAATTGAACCGGCTGCAAATGTTGCAAAAGTAGCAATGGAAAAAAATATAAACACGATGGTTGAATTTTTTAGTGAGAAACTTGCCGAAGAGATTATTAAAAATAATGAAAAAGCCGATTTGATTATTGGAAATAACGTGTTGGCTCAAGTACCGGATTTGAATGATTTTATCAAAGGGGTTAAAACTCTATTGGCGCCTAACGGAATAATTACATTTGAATTTCCACATTTGATGCATTTAGTGAAACAGCGTCAATTTGATACAATTTACCATGAACATTTTTCTTATTTCTCATTTTATACAATTGAAAAAATCTTTTCATATCACGGCTTAAAAATTTTCGATGTTGAGGAACTGAAAACCCACGGTGGTTCACTCCGGATTTACGGCTGTCATATTGAGGATTCTACAAAATTAATTTCAAAAAATGTTGATAGATTAAGAAATAATGAAATTGTAGAGGGAATTTCAAAGGTTGAATATTATACAAACTTTCAAGAAGAAATTTTTGCGTTAAAACGTGAAATTTTAGATTTTTTTATTAAAGCTAAGGAAAAAAATAAAATAATATGCGGTTATGGTGCGCCTGGTAAGGGAAATACACTATTAAATTTTTGCGGTATTCGTACTGATTTTCTTGAATTTACCGTTGATCGAAATCCATATAAACAGGGCAAATTTCTTCCCGGTACTCACATCCCAATTTATTCTCCTGAAAAAATAGCAGAAAGAAAACCTGATTATATATTTATTTTACCTTGGAACTTAAAAGATGAAATTATCAATCAATTAAGTTTTACCGGAAAATGGGGAGCAAAGTTCATAATTCCTATTCCTAAAATCGAGATAATATAAGATTTATTCTATTTACATCTTTTAGAGGTTGGTACTAAAATTGTTGTACTAAACCTGCTTTCTAAAAACTCGATTATATTTTTATAGTATTTAAATCTAAGTAAATGTGGCGTTTTTTAGAATTTATTAGAGTTCGAGGGAAAAATGCATTTACTTGCTAAATACTTTAGTTATTTTGGAATTTAAGGAATAATTAACATGAAAATTTTAATTACAGGTAATTTGGGTTACATTGGACCTGTTGTGGTAAAAAGGATAAAACAGGTTTTACCCGATTCTGTATTAATCGGGTTGGACATAGGCTTTTTTGAGGATTGTTTATCGGTAAGCGCTTGTGCAGAAGAGTATTTCCCGCATTATCAGTATCATGGGGATGTTAGAAATGTAAGTTTGAATTTCCTTAAAAATGTAGATGCAATAATTCACTTGGCAGCAATATCAAATGATCCGATGGGTAATCAGTTCCAAGATAGTACTATGGACATAAATTATAACGGAACAGTAAAATTAGCTCGGTTGGCAAAAGAAGCTAAAGTGAAATCCTTTGTTTTTGCTTCCAGCTGCAGCATGTATGGTAATGCAACCCTAAATGCCAAAACCGAAGTCGATGAGTTAAATCCGCTTTCCGTTTATGCTAAATCAAAAGTTTTATCTGAGCAAAAATTGGAAAGTTTAGCCGACCCGGATTTTACGGTTACAGCTTTGCGTTTTTCAACAGCAGCCGGTTGGAGTTGCAGATTACGTTTGGACTTAGTACTTAATGATTTTGTTTCATCAGCAGTTTTAAATAATGAAATGACGATTCTTAGTAACGGTGAACCATGGCGCCCGATTATTGATGTAAAAGATATGGCAAGAGCGATAGAATGGGGAATAAAACGAACTCCTAACTTAGGTGGAGACTTTCTTGCGGTAAATGTTGGTTCGAATGATTCAAATTACAAGGTAAAGGATTTAGCCGGGTTAGTTGCTCAAGTTATTCCAAATAGTAAAATTAGTATTAACCCGAATGCTTCCAATGATAATAGATCATATAAAGTAAATTTTGATTTATTCGAAAGACTTGCTCCATTTCATAAGCCTCAAATTAGATTAATTGATACTATAAACGAATTGAAAATCGGCATTGAGCATATGCAGTTTCAGACTAAGAATATTTATAATACGAAATATATAAGATTAAACATACTTAAAGAATTAATTGAAAAACATAAACTAAACCAGAACTTAAGCTGGATAAACTACGGATATGTAAACTCTATATTACCAAGCTCCTACAATATTGCAAAAAAATGCAGCTAATAATTAGACTATTACTTAGATATGATTAGTAACGAAGAAAGAATTGAAAGTAATGAAAATAAATTGTACAATTTTATTGAAAGGCTTTATCCTATCTGTAGAAGCATAACCGGTAACGGTGTAAGACAGACGTTAAATTTTATTAAAGAGATAATTCCACTTGAAATAACGGAGGTTCCGACAGGTACAAAAGTTTTTGATTGGACGGTTCCAAAAGAATGGAATATAAATGATGCATATATTCTAAATAATAACGGTGAAAAAATTATAGATTTTAAGAAATCGAATCTGCATGTAGTTAATTATAGTATTCCAATCGATAAAGAAATCACTTTTGTAGAATTAGAACAACATATCTTTACACTTCCTGATCACCCTAGTTGGATTCCTTACCGCACAACTTATTATAAAGAAAATTGGGGTTTCTGTATGTCCCAAAATCAGTTCCTGGCTTTAAAGAACGAAAACTACCAAGTAGTAATTGATTCAACTTTAGAAAGCGGAAATTTGACTTATGGCGAATTTTATTTACCCGGTAAACTAAAGGATGAAGTCTTAATATCAACACATATTTGTCATCCTTCAATGTGTAATGATAATCTATCGGGAATTTCGGTTACAACCTAGTTAGCAAATTAGTTAAAAAACAAAAATCTTAAATATTCTTACCGGT
>BDSW01000046.1 GCA_002898175.1 bacterium BMS3Abin04 | reverse complement strand
AAAAACTTTAACGGAAACTTTTTCGACGGTAAAATTTTATGCAAACAAAGTTGCACTTAAAAAGATCAATGCTAATATTATCTTTTTCATTTTCGTTTTCCTTCTTTGTATTAAATTAAAATAATTTATATTTATTCTTATAAAATCTTAGTATAAATCGTCAATTGCAACTTTACCTTTTGCAAGTCCAAATTTTTCAAGAGCTTTTTTATTAAATTCATCTGCTCCTATCTTCCATGCAGTTTCAAAATTGGTTAATGACGTTACTTCCAAAGGAATCCATACTTGCTCTTTTCCATCCGCATTTTTTCTAATAAAAATCTTTTTATCGTTAGAAGTTATTAATTGCGCTTGGTTAGGTTTTAATTCGGTATTAATTAATAAATTAACATGACCAATATCGTTATCATTATCCGGTTTATAATCTACAAATGCCGTTTGAATACCAATACTTTCAAGCAGCGAACTAAAAATTACACTTAAATCATCACAATCCCCGCCTTTTAATTCTATCGTTTCGCTGGGGAATTGCACATTATCATATGATCCCCTCCTATCGGCTACATACTGCATTTTGTCGGCTAGCGTGTTAAACAAATATTTTATCCTATAAAAATTTCGTAAGTATGGATTTTTTGTTCGTAACGAATCTCTATAATTTTGTAAAATCATTTTCGAGAAATTACTCGAGAAATTATAATCTCTTTGTACAAAATATTTTAGGTCTCTAACATTACCGTCCCAGCTATGAATATCATTAACAAGTATTGGTCTTTGAATTTTATCATCGGGATCATTATTTGATGTAATTAAGTTAAAATTAACTTGCTCGATTTTTCTTCGCTGAACAACTAAATTGTCGTTTAAAATTGTATAGAACGGTATGTCAACCGTATCCTTTGCGGGAATAGTAACTTCCGGTGATTGTATTTCTTCCTTATTCACTTCGGAAATCATACTCGTAGGTTTTACACTTATAGTTTTATCACTCAAATTTACAACCTTTGCAATTGCAAACGGTTTCGTTAAATAATCGTCTGCAAGAGTAGGATAAATTTCACGCAGAATTTTAACATCTAAAAATTTAACGGATTTCTCGGGAATAAATGACAATGCCAAATTAAAACTCAAGTATGCTTGGTCGTTTATAAAATAATTATTTGTTATGCTATGTACTCCATAATTTCTGAAAGTGGTTAAAGACTTAGGTTTGTTTCGATTCGATAAATATTTTATAGCGCTAAATGTTACACTAAAAATACTATTGGAATAGTTGATTGAAGGACTTACCGCCGCGATAGTAGGTTCCTGAAATGCATCGTGCAAAACCGATAGTCCTACGGAAATATCTTTTCCCCATAAGTTAAAGCCGGTACTAATCCCGGCAATAAAGGAGTTGCTTGTTTCATAATTGAATTTTAGATTTAGTTTCTCAACCGGGAAGTATGATACACCAAGAATTGCACCTTTCTTTGTCCTAATATTAAAATGATTTGTTTTGATTTCAAAATCACTTTTGGCATCGTCTGAAAAATTTTCTCCGAGAATAAATAAGTTCAAGGATGATAAACTGAGATTCAAATTACTTAAAGGCGAATATTCTATTCCAATATCTCCTTTCCAAAAATTTTTCTGCACAGATTCCGTTTGTTTATTTATTACTAATCTGTTTGTATCTGCAATAAACTCCGGGAATTCTTCACTGAAGTTCTGCTGAAAATATCTGAATGAAAATCCGGCTGTAAGATTTCTAAAAACATTGTAAGAATACCCAAAACCATATTTTTCTTGATAATTTAATCTTGTAACATACGTTTGCAAAGAATCATCAACTTTACTTTCGGTTTTAGTGAAATCGAAGTCTTTTATTATTCCGGGACTATACCTTGCATATATATAATGGTTTTTAAATCTCTTTGCTAACGAAGCTTGAAATAAATCATTTGTTATTTTAGATGTTAAATTTGAATTTAGGGACATTGAGAATTCCCAATCCTTTGTTCGACTAAAATTGACGGGATTACCTTCAAGCGTATTAATTCTAAACCCTGCTTCACTGAAATTGGGCATGTTTCCAAACAAATCAAAAGAGACCTGCGAATATGTATAATTTTGCATAAACATAAGTAATACCAAACTAAATAATAATAATTTAATTTTTTGGTATATCAATTCTAATATTATGAATACTTTGAGAAGCAATATAAATATCACCCAATCTTATTGTGGATATGGAAAATTGAAATCTTCTAACAAGAGTAAAAATAACACCGTCATATTTTTCAAAAGGGATTTTTTGGAGCAATGAATTTCTTATTACAACCCGGTTAGTCTTAATTGATTTCACTCTAAGTAACGGAATAATTTCTTTACGACCGGTTAATAATCCGCCGATAATTAAAATCACCTCACCTTTTGGTGCGGCATTCCACTTTAGTTCAACCCTTAAATCATTATTTTGACGCGAACCGGTAACTTTTAATTTTGCCGTAATTTCAGGCGGAGTTTTAATTGTCTGTAAAAAAGGCTTAACACCGAAAAAATCAAAATGGAAATTAATGTTGGAATGATAAGGGAAGGTATTAGTTATAAGTATATGCTTTACACCGACTAAAGTATCTCTTATTACACCATTTTCGCGGTAAAACAATCTTTGAGGAACTACCCTGGCTGCATTACCATTAAAAGTTACTCTTCCAAAAAGAAGAGTTTTAAAACCAATTGTATCTCCAAAACTTGTCTTTATCGGCTGATCGGTATTATAGAATATTGCTTCGGCATATCCTTTTGAAACAGTAGCATTTTTATATGAATTTTTTATTCCGCTAACACTTATAACTGAACTTTTTAACGGAATTGAGTTAGTAATTCCCGTAGAATCATAACCCGTAAAAACAGCAGAGTTCGGTTCTTGAGTTATAACATCTACATCATACTGTCCTGTAGAATTTCCATCGTCAACTAATTCAATCGGCAGCGGATCTTCGCAAGAAGAAATAAACAGTATAACTATTACCAAGAAATAATATTTTATTAAAGATTTCATTTGTATTTTATATTATAAGACTGTATGACGACATTTTCAAGATAAAAGTAAATAATTCGAACTTCTCAAAAATTTATTGATTTACAATATTTTTTGTAAATCAATCATTAAAAAAATAAAGAATTATCTAAAAAACAATTTCCAGAATATTTCAATTATATTAAACTAAAGAACAAAATCTGAAGTCCGACTTTTTAACTGCCGGACTTCAGAATAAACTTATTAATAATTTAAATTTACTTTACTACGTAAGGCATTCCCCATGAATTAGATTCAACCGGTGCTTGGTCGTCAAAAATAACCAATCTTGGAAATGCATTTACTATTGCATGTTTAATACCCGGGAATTGATTTACTCTCCATGTTCCTTCATAAACTCTATTATAAAAGGTTCCGTCAAATTCTTCGGAAACCATTTCAAATTTTCGTTTAGCTCTGTGTAAACCATGAGTCTTGAATACACCACCGTAAGTTAAAGTAACAAAGTCGGGATCTTGATAAACACTGCTAACTTCGACTTGTATTTTTACAGGCTCGAACCTGCTCAATATAGGTATTAAATGTCTTATACCTTTACTCCTGGACAAATAATAATCGTTAGGAGAAGTAACATTCAACGTATCACCATTTGGTAAAAATACCTTCATTGATTTTATACTGATATTATCTGTAAGAGTTCCGCCTTCAGGTAATGAAACCGCAACAATTTTCCAACCGTTCATTAAACTATTAAGACTATCTCTTTTCTTAAAAATAATATTTCTCGTAACAGTAGTAGTAAACGGTTTCTGTATTAAAGTTAAACTTGTATCAAAGGGATTTGCAGAAGCAGAATCGTAGGCTGCAATTATATAAAGCATCCCTTCAAAAGTTGTTTTTAATGTCCCGAACGCCGAATCGCCTTCAACAGTTGCGTTGAATTCACGATTAATTCTTCTCATCCTTTGACCAACTTTTACAGGGAAAATTTCGGCAGAAACTTTGCCAAAGACGAATTGCATTGCCTGGTCTTCATTATAGTTTGGTTCAAAAGATTGGATAACATCATCTCCATCAACTACTTTTTGTAAAGCTTCTTGATCATTAGTTGGATTGTTTGGTTGAACAATTGAATTTTCTTGATTACAACCAACTAATAAAAATATCATCAAGAATAGCGATAACAGCATTGTTGATATTGATTTTAAGTTTTTCATTTTAACCTCCGTTTATGATTATTTGATTGATGTCGTTGTGCTCAATTCTACTCACTTTCCGTGCCAAAGTTTTGCACAAATGTTAACTCATTGTAATACAATGGCTTATGCTATATGCGCAATTTCTTTAACTTGCCTGAAGTGAGATTCTTATTGCCTGATAAAATTTATCTCAGGCTAATTTTCGAGTATTTTCCGGATTACTTTATCGAGATAGATATGATACTTTTGCGGGAGGTTTTTATATTTAGATGCGAATGCTTCTTTAACTTCTTTAAATGACTTCATATCAAGTTTATCCAAGTCTTTCTCAATATTCTTTAAATATGTTATTGCTTTAGAATTAACTTTTTCTAAAATGGAACTCTCATCGGTTGCTGCAATTTTTTTAACCGCTTTATCAATATCAAATTGATTTTCATAGTAATACATAAAGAATATACCTCTAAAATTTTCCGAAACAACGGTTCTATTTAAATCACCCAATTCACGAGCGGTTTCATTTATAGAAGAATGGGAAAATTCTTTTTCCCTCAGAGATTCTAATATGAGGTTTTCTAAATTCGATTTATCCTGTTTAGCTAATTCTTCAGGTAAATCGCGCAGTTTTACTATTTCTCTACCTTCTGCTTTAGCAAAAATTGCTGCACGTTTTATAATCGACTCGAGCTCTCTAACATTTCCTTTCCATCTATGTTCGGTTAATTGGTTCATTACAGCTTTTGAGATTACTAAATTCGGCGCTTCTCTTTTTAAGAAGTGATTTGCTAAAATTTCAATGTCTTCCTTTCTTTCTCGTAACGGAGGTAACGTAATATTAATTACATTCAGCCTGTAATATAAATCTTCTCTAAATTTCTTCTCTTTTACCAAATTAGTAAGACTTTTATTTGTTGCAGCTACAATTCTTACATCCGTATGTTTTGTTTCGGAAGACCCGACTTTTTGAAAATCACCCGTTTGTAGAACACGAAGTAATTTAACCTGGAAATTTTCCGATGTTTCTCCAATCTCATCTAAAAAGATTGTTCCTTTATCAGCAGCTTCAAATCTACCGGTTTTATCCTTAACTGCATCTGTAAATGCTCCTTTTACATGTCCGAAAAGTTCACTTTCCAGGAGAGTATCGCTAAGCGCCGCACAGTTTACGATTACAAAATTATTATCCTTTCTCGGACTTAGTTTATGAATTGCCTGTGCAACTAATTCCTTTCCGCTGCCGCTTTCACCCAAAACTAAAATTGTTGCATTTTCCGGTGCAACTTTTTTAATTAAATCAACAACGGAAGCCATTTTTTTGCTTCTATAAATAATTCCTTCAAAGTTTTTCGTCGATTTTTCATCTTCGTCAATATTAACTGCTATTTGGTCTTGTTCCTCTTTTCTTAATTTAACAATCTCTTTATTCAAATCTTCAATCTGTAGTTTAAGCAAATCCGATTCACTTTGTGCCGCATTATTTAATTCATTTTCAAGTTGAATTAATTCGTTCTCTTTTTCTTTTAAATTACTTCTAAGTATTTCCGCTTCGGAAATTGTTTTCGATAAAAGAGATTTCCTTTCCGTAAACTCAATTGATATATCTACTATTGCCAATAAGAAAAGGGGAAATAAAAAAGCCATGTAGTCGAGCTCTAAATCAGCAAAAACAAACAGACCGAAAGCCATGATTAAGAATGCTATGGCAAAGTGAAAATAATAACTTTTCTTGCGAATTGTTAAAAAGGGTACGATAATAAGAATAATAAAAAATAGTATAGTTGAAATAGCTTTATATTTAATAATTATATTTTTACCAGTTAAAATATTATCCAAAGCTAAAGCATGCAAACCTATCCCCGGGAGTTCATTATCGAACACTGTTGAAAATGAAGTTGCAATAAGCGGATCGCTCACACCAATTATCACAATCTTATTTTTAAGCAATTTTAATTTCGGGTTGTGATTGTTAATCATTGAGAAAAATTCCAATAAGGAATATTTTTTGAACAATTTCCAGGAAGAATAAAAATTAACTTTAATTGATTGCTCTTTCCATCCTGATAACCCGGCAAGTACAAGTGAAAATGCTTTCTCCGAATTTTTACCTGCAGAAACTACAGCGGGAATATAAATTCCATCTCTATTCAGAAAATTCAAATGCCCGGTTTCTAAATCTGCAATTTTCTTCTTTGGAACAGGGTATACAATAGAATCCGCAATAAATTTACCATCTACAAATCTAATATTATTCAGTATTGAAGAAAGTACAACGTTTTTTGCTTTCTTAATTTCATTGATCAAAACGTTGTTGTAAATATTTTGCTGCGAGTAGTTATCCGTTAAGAAAATTTCAAGGCCTATCTTCCTTACTTTATAATTACTGAGCTCATCAATTAATAGAGCATACAAACTTCTTTTCAAAGGCCAACTACCTAAACTTTCAATATCACGCGGAGAAATGTGAATTAAAACAATATTGGAATCCAGGGTTTGCTCACCATGAATTAAATTTGCAAAGTTTGCAAGAGAGTTATCTAATTTGTAGGAATAAATTTTAAAAAATGACAAAACAATAATTGCTAAAATTACTGAGCCGACTTTAATATATTTCTTATTCTTTATTATTTTTTCTAACATAAAATTAAAAGTATAATAAATCTTTTAAAAAACGAATTTACTAAAAATTTTTAATTAAAAATTAACATAAATTGGAGCGTAACATGAAAACAGAAATAAACGGTCTCTCGGTATATTTATCAGGTGATGATAAGAACCAGTCCCTAATTTTTGTACATGGGTTTCCTTACGACCATACAATGTGGGATGCTCAAGTAAACGCTTTAAGTGATAAATATTTTTGCATTACATACGATATAAGGGGATTGGGTGAAAGTTATGTTGGCGACGGGCAATACACAATGGAAGCTTTCGTATGGGATTTATATTCAATCATAGATGAGTTAAATTTGGAACAACCTGTTATTTGCGGACTTTCTATGGGCGGTTATATTTCTCTTAGAGCAGTGGAAAAAGAACAGAAAAGATTTAAGGCATTAATTCTTCTGGATACTCGTTCGGAATCCGATGATAATGTCGGAAAATTAAAAAGAGCAAATGCAATCAATAAAATTAATATTGATGGATTAGATGCTTACGTGGACAATTTTGTACCTCTATGCTTCAGCAAAAAGACTATTGAAAGGAACAGTGATATGTTTTATTCTATATTATCTAAATGTAAATCCAATAATCCCGTTGGAGTAAAAGGCAGCCAAATTGCAATGCTAAGCAGAACCGATACAACATTATCATTAAAGAAAATTAAAATTCCTACTTTAGTTTTAGTCGGTAAGAACGACACATTAACCTCCCCGGAAGTCATGAAGAAACTAGCAAAGAAAATTAAATCTTCCAAGTTTCATATTGTTCCCAAAGCGGGTCATATGACACCTTTGGAAAATCCGGAATATGTAAATAAAAAAATCAGAACTTTTTTGGATAAGAAACTTTAATAGGCAGTCAGGTTGTTTCAAAAGTAATTTTTAAAATCCTTTATCTGAGAAAATCAGTGTTATCAGTGTGCTATCTTTTATGAATATTACTTTTAAGACAGCGTCATAAATTTATTTATGAAAGGATATCTAAATAATTATCGATGTATTCATCCAGCTTTTTTCTTTTATATTGCATAATGTAACGCGGGTGATCCAGAATTTTTATTTTATCGAAAATCTTTAGCTCGCTATTAATCTGTTGAAGAAACTTTGCATTCTTTTTGCCGAATGAAACAGCAAATCTACTATCAGCGCCGAGTTGAATTTGAGCTTTAATAGATTCGACCAACAGAGGTTTCATAAAAGATAACAATTCAGAATCATCATAGTAATTATAGTTCTTGGAGTTTTTAATAATCGCCAACGGGTAAAGGGCTGTAAGAAAGTAATGCGAATAAAACTTTTCCGCTCCGCCATATTTGTCTATTACTTTATAAACAAACTCGCTTGAAAGTTCTTTGCGATATCCAAAATTGTTATCGATCTTACATTGTTCCCTTAAAGCAACAGGATCAGTAAAAGAGACTCCTGTAATTCCTCCGCCGAAACGACCCGGATTTATTCCAAATATAAATATCCTTTTTTTCGTGTCACTAAAATACTTTTGGAAAAATCTTTTTATAATCTCTTGTGTTTCTTTCCCGGAATAAGGATTCATAAAACTAATATCTTCAGGAGGTTTCTTCGGCAGAGATAAATCTAAAAAATAATTTACTGCTTTGGAAGCAAATGAATGAGACATAAAACCTAATAAATTTTTAATAAAATTCTACGGTATAATCTAAAAATTTTCCATTTTTGTAATTAAATTTTGCACTAAAAAATTTATTTTGAAAAATCCACGGAATAAAGATTTGATCTCCGTCCCATAAATTAAGGTCTTTCAATTTATTATTAGGGATCCATTCAAGCTGTCCTTCGGGCGAATCGATTAGCCTACCTTCAAATTTATTTATTACAAAAACAAAGACGTACCAATCTTCTTTACCGTCAAACATCGGAAAAGTTATAAATCCTTTCATCTGAATATTCTTAATTTTCAATCCGGATTCTTCCTCAATTTCGCGGATCGCACATTCTTCAGGAGATTCCCCCGACTCAAATTTACCGCCAAGACCGTTCCATTTACCTTCGTGATAGTCGTTTTCCTTCTTATTGCGGTAAAGCATTAACGTCTTACCGTCTTTTTGAATATAGCAAAGCGTTGCAAGTTTCATAAAATTTCCTATTCTTCCGGCTATAAGGTTTTTATCAATTATTTTGAAATACTTAAGCAGTTAATGTTTTATCTTTCATCAAATAATTTTTAACATAATCCTCTACACCCTTTTCAATATTTGATATTTCTTTAGTGTAACCGGCTTCCCTCAGTTTAGTAAGCTCAGCTTGAGTAAAGTACTGATATTTTTTTCTTAAGTATTCGGGCATTTCTATATATTCAATATTGACTAGTTTGTCCATAGAGTTAAATATTGCGGATACTAAATCGTTCCAACTTCTGGCGGAACCGGTTCCAATATTAAACAACCCGTTTTTATCCTTATGTTCAAGAAAGAAAAGTGTCATTTCAACCGCATCTTTTATATAAATAAAATCCCTGAGCTGTTCTCCGTCTTTGTAGTCATACTTATAAGATTTGAATAATTTCACCTTACCGGTTTCCAAAATTTGACCGAACGCTTTATGGATAACACTTCGCATATCACCTTTGTGATACTCATTCGGACCGTAAACATTAAAATATTTGAGTCCGACAATTTTATTTAGAATTCTTTCCTTTTTTGCCCAAAGATCAAAAAGCTGTTTTGAATAACCGTACATGTTTAAAGGCCGCAACTCCTCAATTTTGTTTTCATCATCTGCGTACCCTCTTTCACCTCCGCCATAAGTCGCCGCCGAAGAAGCGTAAATAAATCTTGCATTATTGTTTAGTGCAAATTTGGCAAGCTCTTGCGTATATTTATAGTTATTATAAAGAAGGTAATCGGCATCTTTTTCTGTTGTAGATGAACATGCTCCAAGATGCAAAACAGCTTCGGTTTCAAAAGGTAATTCGTTATTAGTAAATAAATCGTAAAACTCATCCTTATGATAAATGTCGGCAAAATTCAAACCGTTCAAGTTTTTCCATTTATCACTTTCACCAAGATGATCAACAATAATAATGTTGTCAACACCACGTTCATTTAATTTCCAAACTATAGCGCTTCCTATAAAGCCGGCTCCGCCTGTAACAACAATCATTTTTTACTCCAAATGTTTTTAATTCAAATCTTAAAATGCAAAAATTATAATAAATATAATAGATTATCATCTCTTCACGACTTTTATTTTGATATTTAATTTTGCAATTTAGTTTTTGATATTTAATCTCAAATAGAGCAAAGCAATGAACATGACTTTTGATAAATTAACTCAGCTATTAAAAAAACAAATCCTTGTGCTGGACGGTGCAATGGGCACAATGATTCAACGTCACACATTAACAGAAGAAGATTTTAGAGGTGAACGTTTTAAAGATTTCAACAAACCGCTTAAAGGAAATAACGATATTCTTTGCCTAACGCAACCTGAAATAATAAGAAACATCCATTTGGAATACCTAAGAGCCGGGGCAGATATTGTTGAGACCAATACCTTTAACGGAACTTCAATTTCACAAGCTGACTATGGAACGGAAGATTATATTTATGACATAAATTTTAATGCAGCCAGATTAGCAAAAGAAGCGGTTGTAATATATAGAAAGGAATATCCTAAAAGCCAAAAATTTGTTGCCGGAGCTTTAGGTCCCACAAACAAAACAGCATCTATTTCACCTAAGGTAACAGATCCGGGATTTAGAGCAGTAACCTTCGACGATTTACGCTCTGCATATACCGAACAAATACGCGGTCTAATTGATGGCGGCGCCGATATTATTTTGATTGAAACAATCTTCGACACCTTAAATGCAAAAGCCGCAATTTATGCAATAGAAGAGTACAGCGAAAAAATGGGAAAAAAGATTCCCGTTATGATATCGGGAACAATTACGGATGCGAGCGGAAGAACTCTTTCCGGTCAAACACTTGAAGCATTTTGGATATCGATTGCACATACAAAGAACCTCTTGTCGGTCGGATTAAATTGTGCGATGGGACCACAACAACTACGTCCTTACATAGAAGAACTTTCAAAACTTGCAGACTGCTTTGTCAGCCTTTATCCCAACGCAGGCTTGCCGAATGAACTTGGCGAGTACGATGAATCTCCTAACTCCATGCGTACCGTATTGGAAGATTATGCTAAACGAGGTTTTTTTAATATAGTTGGAGGATGCTGCGGAACCACCCCCGAACATATCCAAGCCTTTGCCGATATGGTAAAAGACTTACCTCCGAGAAAAATTCCGACAATTAAGCCTTATTTAAAACTAAGCGGACTTGAACCATTAGTTGTTCGTCCCGATTCTAACTTTATAAATATCGGAGAAAGAACTAATGTTGCCGGCTCTAAAAAATTTGCCCGTTTAATAAGAGAAAATAAATTTGATGAGGCGCTTTCAGTTGCCCGCCAGCAAGTTGAAAACGGCGCTCAGATAATAGATATTAACATGGAAGATGCGATGATAGATTCAAAACAGGCAATGGTAAAATTTCTCAATCTTATTGCGGCTGAACCCGATATTGCTAAAGTGCCCGTCATGCTGGATTCGTCCAAGTGGGAAGTAATTGAAGAAGGATTAAAAAGACTGCAGGGAAAAGGGATAGTTAATTCAATTAGTCTTAAAGAGGGTGAATATAAATTTAAAGAACACGCAAAGAAAATTCTCAAATACGGCGCTGCCGTAATTGTTATGGCATTTGATGAAGAAGGACAAGCAGATACGTGTGATCGAAAAATTAAAATTTGTGAAAGAGCTTATAATATTTTAACTAGCGAAATAGGCTTCCCTCCGCAGGATATAATACTCGACCCAAATATTTTTGCGGTAGCAACCGGAATTAATGAACATAATAATTATGCGCTTGACTACATTGAAGCAACAAAATGGATTAAACAAAATCTTCCTCACGCAAAAGTTTCCGGTGGAGTTAGTAATGTTTCTTTTTCCTTTCGCGGTAACAACACTGTACGCGAAGCTATTCATTCTGCTTTTCTTTACCATGCAATTGAAGCCGGAATGGATATGGGCATTGTAAATGCAGGCCAACTTGAAATATATGAGAATATTCCAAAAGAATTACTTGAGCGAGTAGAAGATGTTTTACTTAACAGACGTACCGATGCAACCGACCGTTTGATTGAATATGCAGAGAATGTGCATCAAAAAAGTAAAGCAAAGACAAAAACCGACGAGTGGCGAAATTTACCGGTTGATAAAAGATTAGAGCATGCATTAGTTAAAGGAATTGCTGATTTTATTGAAGGCGATGTTGAAGAAGCAAGAAAGAAATATCCTTTCGCCTTAGATGTTATTGAACAACCATTGATGAACGGAATGAATACAGTCGGGAACCTCTTTGGCGCCGGGAAAATGTTTTTACCGCAAGTTGTTAAAAGTGCAAGAGTAATGAAAAAAGCTGTATCATTTTTAATCCCCTTTATTGAGGAAGAAAAAAGGAAAGCGGGCGATACTTCCACTGCAGGCACTATATTGCTTGCAACGGTAAAGGGTGATGTTCACGATATAGGTAAAAATATAGTAGGCGTTGTTCTCGGTTGTAATAATTACAACGTTATTGATCTCGGTGTAATGGTTCCGTCCGGCAAAATTTTATCCACTGCAATAGAGAAGGATGTTGATATTATCGGCTTAAGCGGATTAATAACACCTTCACTTGATGAGATGGTTCACGTTGCTCAGGAAATGGAACGCCTTGGAATAAAAAAACCGCTTATGATTGGAGGCGCTACTACTTCCAGAACTCATACGGCTGTGAAAATTGCAGATAACTACAGCGGTACTACAGTACATGTTCTTGATGCATCAAGATCGGTACCGGTGGTAAGTAGTCTGCTGAACAAAGGAACTAATAAATCTTTCTCAAAGAAAATTCAAAAAGAACATGAAGATTTAAAAATACAGTATCTCAAAAAAGCAAAAGCAAAACAATTTATTACAATTGAAGAAGCAAGAAAAAATAGATTCATTATTGATTGGTCAAAACAAAACATTTATGCACCTAATTTTTTAGGTGTAAAAGTTCTTTCGCAATATCCGTTGGAAGAAATTAAAAGTTATATTGATTGGACACCATTCTTCCATGCATGGGAATTAAAAGGCAAATATCCGGCAATATTTGAGCATAACCAATACGGAAACGAAGCAAAAAAACTTTTTGATGATGCAAATAAACTGCTTGATGAAATCATCAAGAGAAAACAATTAACCGCAAATACAGTATTCGGATTATTCCCCGCTAATACAGCCGGGTTTGACGATATTGAGATTTATTCCGATGAAAACAGAAAGGGTGTAAAAGAAATATTGCACACATTAAGATCACAGATGCAAAAAGCAAAATCTTCTTTTAATTTAGCGCTTGCAGATTTTATTGCTCCTAAAGAAACAAATGTAAAAGATTACATTGGTCTATTCGCACTTACTACGGGTATAGGATTAGAGGACATAGTAAAGAAATTTGAGGAAGATAATGATGATTATAATGCGATTTTAGCTAAATCAATTGCAGATAGATTAGCGGAGGCATTTGCAGAATTGCTGCACGAAAAAATACGTAAAGAGTATTGGGGTTATGCAAGCAGAGAAAATTTAACCAAAGAAGAATTGATAAAAGAAAAATATACCGGCATTCGACCAGCGCCAGGTTACCCGGCTCAGCCTGATCATACTGAAAAATTAACAATATTTAAATTGCTTAGAGTTACAGAGAAAACAGGAATAGAACTTACGGAAAACCTTGCTATGTATCCAACTGCTTCAATCTGTGGAATTTATTTTGCAAATCCTAATGCAAAGTACTTTACAATCGGTCAAATTAGCAAAGACCAAATCCTTGATTACAAAAAGCGGAAAGGTATTAGTTTAGCTGAAGTTGAGAAGTGGCTAAAGCCAAACTTAAACTATTTATAGAAAATTAAGGTTGGTAAAAGATGGTTTTTTTTTATTTTCCCGAAAATAAAATTGTGAAATAAATAAACAATGCTTCTTTCTAAAACATATTCGGTAATATTTACATGTAATTTTGGGACATTTTACTAATTCGTTTACGTTTTTTTTCTAATCAAATATTCGACGCAAAAAGATTTTCTTCTTTTTTTCATCAAATTTCTACTTTACTAAAT
>BDSW01000045.1 GCA_002898175.1 bacterium BMS3Abin04 | reverse complement strand
AAATCTCTGGCATTTCAGGTGTTGCTGAGATAAAATAATCAGCAAAATTAGGCCCATTTGGTTCAAGTATTTCAAGTTCAATGTATTTTTTTAGTTCAGCACTACCCAAACCATACTCATCATAAACAAAAGGCTCTAGGCTGCACGAGGTAGCGGTTAGTTTGTTTATGTTTTTTCCACTGCTTGCAGCGGTTTTTACTCTTCTTTTCTTAGAGTAATTAGCTCCCGCTGCAATAGGCTGCATAAAAGTTGCGCTTTGGTTTGCCGTCTGTACAATTCCAACTCTCAAACTTACTTTGGCGCTGTCCACACTTATGTTGTCTTCTGCAATATATTTTATAGGTTCTTCAATGTTTGTAAAGTATGTTCCTCTTGTATTATTTACTAATAAATCGCCGTAATCACAGCCGTCCAATATTCCTACTTCAAACTTTTGTCCCGCTGGGTACGGAATTAATTCACCGTTTGCGTCTTTCTTATATATTTTTACCAGCGCAGTATCTCCGGGTGTAAGTTCCGCAGGTTCAAATTGTACTATTACATTATTCCCTACTGTTGCTTTCCCAATACCAAATATTTTCTCAGCAAAGCTTCCCCCCGGATTAATAAATGTAATTGAATTATTTTTCTTTACACTATTATCGGCGTTAGTTACATTTTTATTTGTACTATTCTGAGATTTACTACTCCCAACAATTTGAATTGGATGTTTACTTTCTACCTTTCCTTCAACCGTATTCCCTTCCTCAACAAATGTACTTGCTTTTATACGTATTTCCTTTTTACTTCCACTAATTGAATCTCCTACTATTAACATAAAAGGTTGTTCTTCATCTTCAAAGTGAATATTTTTTTCCCCATTGTTATTTTCTATCATTCCAAAATCTTTACCATCAATTATTGATATATCAAATTTCTGATCCGCAGGAAAATTTTCTAAATTACCATTTTCATTTATTTTATATAGCGATATTATAGATGTATCGCCTTCGGTTAATTCATTTTTACTAAACAACACTGCAATATCACTTTTGTATATGGTTATTTCATCCATAGCATCCAAATCACCATAAGTACTGTTATGGGTATCAACATTTAGTTGTATTGTTGTTAAGTTAGTGGTGTCCAAATCTTCTGCTGAAATAAACTTAAATCCTTCCGTAACTCCGGTCAGCTCATCCGATGTAATTGAGCCGTCAATTGTCTGTAGTACGCTTCCATAATCATCTGTTTTAGTTAATCTTGCATTGAATAATTCTCCTTCCGGGAAACTTTCTACATTCCCGTTTCTATCTTTTATATCTAAAATGATTTCCGATTCTTCACCGGCTAATATTTCATCGGGATAAAATTTAACTTCCATATTATGATCGTATATTATTTCAACTAATATTACCAAATCATTGTAATCGTAAACGCCAATATCTTCAAAACTGATTCTAAATTTTCTACTGCTCAGCGTGTCTATTATGGCTCCTGCCTCTGTGCCGCTATTACCTTCATAACTCCAATTTAGACCAAAAGTAAAAATAGTTTGGGCAGGATATAAATCCGAATTCCATTCCTCACCTATTTTTTGATTAGCATTTTCAATTATTGTCTCGTTAACAGGTGAACGCAACACTAAATCCGATTGAGCAGCTGCCTCACTTCCTTCAATTGTTACTTTTACACTAGCAAGTGCACTTATTATTACTGATGATCCGGTTCCAGATGTAATTCCGTTATATCCTTTACCTTTTTTTAACTTAGTATTTATGTTCAAGGAATCATTGTTTATCTCTATATTGACAGCTTTCGGTTTTATCTCTACTTTCTCCTTTATTTTTACTTGCGCTGCTGCCGAAGATAAAAGAATAAAGTAAAAAGACAAAAGAAATAAAATGGTAAACCGTGAAAACAGGTATTCAGAACTTTGCAATTTAGAGTTGTTTTTCTTTTTTAATTTTTGATTTTGAATATTTATTTTTTTAATCGGACATGGGGGGGGGGATTTTATAATCATAGATTGACTCCTGTATTACTAAATTTTAAAAGATTCAACTAATTGAGTTTTGTTTGTTTTAATTTTAGCATAAACGATTCGGTATTGTCAAGATTTTTTTGTTTAAAATTACATTATACGAGTTTCATGAAGCGGGTTACAAGATGCATGATACTTTAATTTCTTACAATTATAAATCGCTAATCTTTAATCAAAAATAGTTGATTATAAATTGTTAGTTTACAATCTTAATTTACATAATGATTCAAATTTAGTATTTGTGATTTGGGTTTTATTTGTTTTTTGTCGTTTGGGTTTTGGAGTTTTTTAAGGATTATCAATTTAAAAAGTTTATTGTAAGTCTCCTTGTATTGGTCGTAAAACGACTTCCTCCGGAACTATAGATGTATTTGAACTGTAAAGCGAAAATATAAATTCAGCAATATCCTCCGGCAGCATCATTCTTTTGCTAAATTGTTCCAGCATTTCGTCCGGCCATATGGCTGTTTTAGTAGCGCCGGGGAAAATATTGATAACTTTAATATTATATTTTCTCACTTCCTCGCGAAGAACATTCATATATGCCTCCAAACCGGCTTTTGAAGCGGAATAAACACTGCTTTGGGTAAATATTTTCTTAGATGCAACAGACAGAATATTAATAATCGTACCCTTTCTCCTTTTTATCATTTCAGGCAGCACAAGCTTTGCGGCAAAAATTGCTCCCAGTAAATTTACTTTTATTATCCGTTCAATATTTTCAAAGTTTTCGTTTTCCGCATGATTAAATGATGTAATACCTGCATTATTTACCAACGTTTTAATAAAATAATTTTGAGAAAGTTTACTCAGCTTCTTTTCCAGCAAATTCCGTTTAGAAACATCAAGTGGAAACGGAATAAAATAGTTTCCGAATTCCTTAAGAATATCTTTAACCTCTAAAAGAGCTTTCCCGTTTCTAGCCGAAGCAATAACATATTTCTTTTGCTTACAAAATTCAGCTGCAACCGCCTTACCAATGCCCGAGCCTGCACCGGTTATCCAAATTGCATTTGTCTTTTTAATCATTTAAGTCTCTGATGAGAAATTAAATCCAGGAATTCCGACCTGGTACGTAAATCTTCTTTAAATATACCGTGAACGGCACTGGTAATGGAATAAGAATTTTGTTTTTCAACACCCCGCATCATCATACACATGTGGTAGCCTTCGGCTACAACCGCAACCCCGATTGGACTCAAATACTTATTTATTGTATCCGCAATTTGCTGTGTCATTCTTTCCTGAACTTGCAATCTTCTAGCAAACACATCAACTATTCTAGGAATTTTACTAAGACCAACAATTTTACCGTTTGGGATATAAGCAACATGAACCTTTCCATAAAACGGTATCATATGATGTTCGCAAAGACTATAAAAATCAATATCTTTTACAATAACCATCTCATCGTATTTTTCATCGAACACGGCGCCATTCAAAATTTTATCTATATCCTTATGGTAACCTTGAGTTAAAAACTCGTAAGCTTTAGCTACCCGCTTAGGTGTTTTAACCAAGCCCTGCCGTGAAGGGTCTTCACCAATTTCTACAAGGATCGATTCAACATTCTTTTCAACCTTTTCCAAATTCATTTTTTATCCTTTATATTCAAAATAATTGTTTTCCGTTTCATATAGTTTTATTGAGTATAGTTTTCCACTAGGAATTTTATTGATTATTTGGTTCCAGAAAGCTACGGCAATATTTTCCGCAGTCGGAATAATTCCTTTCATGAAATCAACATCAAGATTTAAATGTTTATGGTCAACTTTTTCAATTATGTTTTTTCGAATAATCCATTTCAATAATTTCGTATCTATAACATAACCGGTTTCAGGATCAATATTCCCCGCAACGGTTATTTCCAAAACATAATTATGTCCGTGTCCGTATAAATTATTACACTTTCCGAAAACTTCTTCATTCTTCTCATCAGACCATCTTTCATTATAAAGCCGATGAGATGCGCTAAAAACTTCTCTGCGTGTTACATAAATCATAAATTATTTATCTTTTATTAATATTTAAGGTCAGCTTAATTTGCTTTGAATGCCGCCAAAACTTCTTCAACATGACTTTTAACTTTAACTTTAGGAAAAATTTTAACAATTTTACTTTTTTCATCTATTAAAACAGTAGTTCTTTCAACCCCCATATACTTTCTGCCGTACATGCTTTTTTCCTTCCAGACCCCGTATTTTTCAAGCACCTTTTTTGTCTCGTCACTTAGCAAAAGAAAAGGCAGCTCGTATTTTTCTATGAATTTTTTGTGTCTTTCGGGAGAATCCGGACTAATACCAATTACTTCCGCATTAATTTTTTCAAAATCCGGAAAGGAATCTCTAAAATCACAAGCTTCTTTTGTACAACCAGGTGTCATATCTTTCGGATAAAAATATAGAACAACTTTTTTACCTGCGAAATCTTTAAGCGAATACATTTTCCCCGATTTATCGGGCAATGTAAAAGCAGGCGCTTTCTTATTTTCTTGAATCAATTTTTATCTCCAATATAGTTTTAGAAAATTATGAAAGTACTAACATTAGTCAAACAATAATATTGTTTACAAATTTTTTTATAATTTAATTTAATTTTCTCCCTAATCTAACCGTTACTTGAAATTCAATTTCATTTTCCTGCGTAACTCTACCGCGATGTTCGAGAACTTCAAACCAAGATACCCGTTTTTCTTCATGCGCTTCATTAACAACAGATTTAATTGCATCGGAAAGACTTTCTTTTGAAATACCTACTCTATCTATAATTTCGAATGTTTTAGACATAATATCTCCTTTTTGTTATTATTAAAACACTTAGTTTATTTGTTTAGCAAATTTAATAAAAGAAATCAATATACTTAAAGAGAATAAATTGATAATAAAAAATAAATTAATGAGAATTGTCTTTGATTATTCAGCTAAGTTTAAGTACTTTTAAATAAAAAATCAGTTGATAAATTTGAACAAAAATAATGCACACGAAAAATTTAAGACCTTTCTTAAAAAGGGGAACCATCGAATAACTTCAGAGCGATTTGAAGTTTTGGACTATGCTTTAGATTACAAAGGACATTTTGGAGCCGATGATTTATATGTTGCAATGAAGAATAAGAATTCCAACATTTCGCGAGCAACTATTTATAACACCTTAGAGCTACTGGCAAAGTGTAACTTACTTGCTAAAAGAAATTTTGGTGACGGTAAAACAAGATATGAATCCAGTTTTAACAGAAAAAATCACGACCATTTAATTTGCATAACTTGCGGTGAAATAAAAGAATTTACCAGCCCGAAGATTCAGGAAATAGTTGATGAGATATGTGAAGAACTGGGTTATGAGCAAGTAGGATATTCATTCAATATTTTTGGAAAATGTAAAGATCAAGAAAATTGCATTCATTCTCAAAATAAAAAGCCAGGTAAATCTTAACTAACTACTTTTTAGAAAGCTATTACATGAAAAATAAATTTATACAAAAGTACCCGCTGGTTTGGAGCAAAGAAGATTTCTTTATTAAGATTTATTGTTCAATCCCCAACATTGCTACAGGCATAATTTTAACAACAGATAATTCAACCTTTGTAATTGATCCGGGAGACGGGATATTACGGGATTTAAATAAAGATAAATCCGCAGCGGAAATTTTAGAAATATCCGATATTTTTATTAGTCACGGTCATCACGATCATGTTGGCGGAGTATGGTCGTTACTTACTTACCTTTCTGTTATGAAAAAGAAATCAGGTCTTAATATATACTATCCGAAAGGCTGTGTGGAAATTGAAAGTATTTATAATGCTTTCACCCAAGTATATTCGCACGAATTAACTTATAAAATAAAACTTCACACAATTGTAAACAGTAAAAGTTTTACCAGGAAAAATATAAAAATAAAACCGTTTAAGGTTAATCATCGTGAACCTTCCGATGACTGGAAATCTACAGTTGAAGTACCTTCGCTTGGATTTAAGTTTACTTATAACAGAAAATCAATTTGCTACGGCGGTGATACAGCATATTGTGATTCGCTTGTAAAAATGGCTAATGGTTCCGATCTTGCAATTATTGAAGCCGGTGCGGAAGATGAACAATCATCAGAGCTTCACATGACAAGGGATCAGGCAATGTCAATCGGTGAAACAGCAAAAGAATATTTTCTTGTACATGTACCGGAATAGTAAAACGAATTTAATACGAAATGATTTTTTTTTGCTAATCACTGCAGCTTCTAATTAAAATCACAACCCATCAAATTACAAAATCCAAATAAACTCCAATATGATATAATTAATACCAAGGAATTTATATAGTGATTCGTAAAAATCCGGATAGTCAACTATTTACTTTTCGTTAACTCCGATGTAGTTACCTGAAGCCGGTTTTTAGTATCAATCTTTATTTCGTTTAATTTTACCGTCCATTTATTTTTTGCTTTTTCAAAATCAGCATAGTTCTTTTTTTCGACCGGATGTGAAGGAGGAAATTTCTGAATAAGATAATTCACAAGTGTTCCGTTTTTCCAAAACCTGAAATCGAGGTGAGGACCGGTAGCAAGTCCTGTTCTTCCCACATAACCGACTATCTGCCCTTGAACAACTTTAGCTCCCCTTTTTATGCCCTTTCCGTATCTTGAAAGGTGAAGATAACCCGATAAATAGACGCTGTTATGTCTAATTTTTACAAACCTTCCGGCTTGACCTTTGTATCTCATCTCAACAACAATTCCATCACCAACAGCTTGCACAGGCGTTCCTATTGATGCGGCATAATCTATTCCCAAATGAGGGCGGTATCTTCTTAAAATAGGATGGAACCGATTCCTAGAAAACCTAGAGCTTATTCTTCTGTATTTCAAAGGTGCTTTCAAAAATTTCTTCTGCATACTATGCCCGTTCTCATCAAAATACTCCGTCTTACCATCTTCTACAAATTTAAAAGCATAATACTTGTTATTCACATGAATAAATTCGGCAGCCGAAATTTCACCAATTCCCACAAATTTGTTACCGACAAATTTTTCATTGAAGATCACTTTAAATCGATCACCTTTTTGAATAGTGTAAAAATCAATTGCCCATGCAAATACATCGGCTAATTTTATTGCGAGTACCGGATTTAAATTTTCTTCGGTAAGAGTTAGGTAAAGCGAGGAATTGATAATTCCTTTAGCTTCCCTCTGCTTTATTTTAACTTCTTTTTTACCGATACGGGTTTGGATTGAATCGCCAACCGAAACTACAACATAATTAACTTTATCCTTTTCATAAATAAAATATTTGAGAACTTCTAGTGAATCTTTACTAATGTAAATATCATAATTGTTTCCGGCACGTATTTTTCTAACGTCAAATTTTGGTTTTGCGGAAGCAGCAATATCAGATATCGTTTTATATGCTACATTATATTTTAGAAGAATACCGGCTAGTGTTTCATTTCTCTTAACCGTTAATTTCGTAATAGTGAATGAGTCTTTTTGAATACCGAATTCATCAAAACGACTCACAGTATCAATAGAGTTAGCGGTCTGATTTGTTTCTGTTTGAGAAGAACAAGATAAAATAAATAATGAAATTATTAAAAATAAAACTATTGAATATTTTCGGATTAGCAATGGGAATCCAAAATTTAAGATTATTTATTTTATTAACGACTTTGAAGCAGCTGGTTTATAATATCCACACTAGTCACACCTTCCGCTTCCGCATTAAAGCTGGGAATAATTCTATGACGTAGAACCGGAATAAGAGCAGCTTTAACATCATCAATATTGGGCGTAAATCTTCCTTCGATAATTGCTTTTGTTTTAGCAGCCAGAATTAAGTACTGCGACGCTCTTGGTCCGGCGCCCCAATTTACTAAATCATCAACATCCGATTTTTCCAAGCCGCTACCGGGACGAGTAATTTTTACAAAATCTACAGCATACTTAATCACATTATCCGCCACCGGTACACGTCTAACCAAGTTTTGATACTGTATGAGTTTTTCTATACTGATGACTTTGCTGAGTTTTACATCGTTATCAACAGTTGTAGAGCGAACAATTTCTACTTCTTCATCCGACGACGGATAATCCAGCCAAAGATTAAACATAAATCTATCTAATTGAGCTTCAGGTAAGGAATATGTGCCTTCTTGTTCGATAGGATTTTGCGTGGCAAGCACAAAAAACGGTTCGGGTAAAGTATAAGATACACCTGCCGCAGTAACTTTGTGTTCCTGCATAGCTTCTAAAAGAGCAGATTGCGTTTTGGGCGGTGTTCTGTTTATCTCATCAGCTAAGATTATATTAGCAAAAATAGGACCTTTAACAAACCTAAACGATCTCTTTTTACTTATTTGATCTTCTTCAATTATTTCCGTACCCGTAATATCGCTGGGCATTAAATCCGGTGTGAATTGTACTCGACTGAATGATAGATCCAAAACTTCGGCAAGCGTTTTAACGAGAAGTGTTTTAGCTAAACCGGGTACACCAATCAATAAGCAATGTCCGCCGGATAATAAACTAATCATTAAGTTGTTTATTATTTCCTGCTGACCGACAATAATTTTGCTAACTTCATTTTTAATAGCTTCAACCGAGCCATTTAATTCATTAACTAATTTTACGTCATTTCCATTCGAAGAAATATCTGTCAAAGTTATCCTTATCCTTAAGTTCTTATTTCCCAATAAATTTTCTTTTTTAGCTCGGTTATCCATTCTTTAAACATTGTTTCCCGTTTTTTGAACTCTGCTAATTTTTTAATTTCATCGTAGTCGGTTACAATACTTGGTTTATGTGCGGGGATATGCGCAAGCAGTTTAATTATATGGAAACCATATTCGTCAGGTCCAAGATTAAGTCTTTTAGGAAAACTTATTTCACCGACCTTTAACTTATAAATTTGATCAAGCATCGATTTTTCCAATTGGCTCGGTTCGAATGTTCCCAACAAACCACCGTTTGAGGCAGTTTGTTTATCATCGCTGTATTTCTTTGCATAGTATGCAAATGTATTTTTCTTTTGTAAAATACTGTCTCGTATGTCAGATAACAATTCGATAGCTTTTAATTCGGATTCCGAATCATTTTTAGGTTTAATAAGTATATGTCTTGTGTGAATTGATTCGCCTCTTCGTTCCAAAAGCTGTATAATATGAAACCCGACCGGTGATTCAACAACTCCGGATATCTCACCCTTTTTTAATGCAAATGCTGCAGCTTCAAACTCCGGGTAAAAAACTCCTCGCTTAACAAACCCCAAGTCACCGCCTTCCTTAGCGCTGCCCGGATCATCGGAATACTTTTTAGCAAGTTCGGCAAAATCTACACCTTTTTTTAACGAATCCAACAAACTCTCAGCAAACTTTTTAGCTTTTTCTTTTAATCGTACGCTTGATTTCGGGTTTATAAAAATATGAGCTATTTTAAACTTTTCGGGTATTTGTCCTAGTGAGTCCTTATTTTCCTCATAAAATTTAACCACTTCTCTCCGGGATATATCAAGTTCTCCAAATTTCTTTTGTTTCAGTTTTTCCGACATTAAATTTTTTCTTGTATTATCCCGCATCTCCCTTTTGATGCGCTCAATACTCATGCCGTAAGCTTTTTCGAGCTTCTCTTGCGAACCATATTGCTGAATATAATAATTAATTAAATTGTTAATCTGAGATTTTACTTCATCATCGCTAACTTCTATGGAATCCAAAACGGCTTCTGAGTATAAAAGTTTATCTTCAATCATTTTATTTAATATAGTCTTCCTTAATTTGGGATTATCGGGATTTAAATTTCGCTGTGCAGCAAAAATTCCGGTTTGAAAATCCAGTTCGGATTTTAGGATAATTTCATCTCCAACTACAGCAACTATTTTATCTAAAACTTCCTGCCCAAGAAGGACACTATTAAACGCAATAATTATCAGTATTAAAATATTCTTCATTATTTTTCTCTTGTTAAATGGACGTTAAATTCATCATAAAGTTTTTCAATGAATTGATTGTTAGCAATTTTACGGTGAATAATTTTTAATCTTTCTGCAATTCTGTCTTTTATGTACCGAAGAGGTAAAATGCTATCGGACTTAATTTTATCAATAAGTTGAACAACGGTAAAGACGCCAGGTTCCGTTTCTAAAACAACACTTACATGCCCGGGAATTAATCCATTTATAACTCTGGTTAATTTAACAGGCTGAATTTGATATTTATACAACAATTTTTTCTTAAAGCTGTTTATTACTTCTGCCGATTCACTAATATTTAAAATTGCAAACTTCCATTTTTTTTCAATCACACTTTGCCTGAATAGAATAGCTTTATTCTGATTTTTAAATTGTATTTCATTAAGCACAAAAGCATCTTCCACAGCTCTAAATTCTTCTTTATTTTTATTGTAATAATTTTCTATTTCGGATTTTGTGGGTAAATATTTATCTGTTAGTGCAATTTTATTAAGCAACATTGCGCCGGCCAATTCTTTCTTGGATTGGTACACTATACTTTGATAAACAGAATCCTTAATTATACCTTCTTTTAAAGCCTTTTGATACAAAACTTCAGTTTCTATCCAACTTCTTATAAATTCTTCTTTGTACTTTTTTCCAAAACTTTTCGATTTCAGTTCTCTTTCCAATTCCTTTTGAGTTAGTATTGAATTACCGACACGTGCAATTTCTTTACTGACAGGAATTTCCTTTTTACATGAAGGAAAAGAAATTACAACAAAAAGTATCAGCAAAGAATTTACAATTTTATTTGTATGCTTCTTTAAGCTTATCATAAAAATATTCCGGATGATAGATTTTCTTTAATCTTTCTATGTATTTATTTTCCAATTGCTTACCGGCAAATTCCTGGTAATCACTGGCTGCTTCCGCTTTTGCTTCTTTGTATGTTTTCGGATGAGCTTTTATTCTTTTATTCAGTTTAACAATTGACCAACCGGTGGAATTTTTAAACGGTTTCGAGAACTCTCCAATTATTTCCAATGAAGCTGCCTTTAGAGCTAAAGGATTTTTTGTTATTTCCATTAGACCAAATTTACCTTTCTTTAATTTATAACCTCTTCGCTCTGTATATTTAGCTGCAAGAGAATCAAAGTCGGCTCCATTTTTCAACATATTGTAATATTTATTTATAAGCGAATCTCTTCGTGAAAAAATTTCACTAAAATCTACTTTCTCAGGCCAAAAATATTTTGATTTATGCTGAACGTAATAATTATGTATATCTGTTGTATCGATTTTAAGTTTATTCCAAACCTCTTCTTCCTGAAGTTTGAAAATATAAAGTCCGTTCCTATACTCTTTCATTAAATCTGCAAATTCATGATCGGTTTTTTCCAAATGAGCAACTTTATCATCCATAAATAAATTATCGCTATATTTTTTGACTGCTTCTTCCAAATTATTCCTACTGATATCCTTTTTTGCAAAAGACGGATCGTTAGCAAGATACTTAAACAAGCTATCACAGATTACATTATGCCCTTTGTACGAAAAGACTATACTATCTTTAACCGCTTCTCTAAACTTACTTTTAAAATATGAATCAATTGAAGCGGATTTACTAACTTTAGCAATAAAATCTAACACAGATTCATTTATTTTTCTATTGTATTCTTTAGCTAATTTCTCCTTTAATCTTCTATAATCCCTATCATATCTGGTTTTCCTGTACATTTTTCTAAGATTCTCTTTCTGAGATTCAAACGAAGGATATGGTTTGACGGCTGTAACTTTAATAATATGATAACCATATTTTGTTTTTACAATGTTTGATATTTCACCAACTTTTAAGTTAAATGCCGCAAAATCAAATTCTTTCGGCATTCTCCTTCTTTGAATAAATCCTAAGTCACCTTTTTTCGCTTTACTTCTTGCATCATCAGAATATTTTTTCACTAAATCTTCAAACGAAGCTCCTTTATCTAATTTTGCCTTAATTTTTTTTATTAAAGCATAAGAAGAATCGGGGTTTCGGTGAGCTTGGTTACTTTTTGCAGAAATAAATATATGGCTCACCCTAATTTCAGGTTTACGTTTGCGTTTATCGGTAACTTTAATAACGTGGTATCCAAAACGGGTTCTAACCGGCATAGGATAAACCGAATCAACCTTTGTTGCGTAAGCTGCATCTTCAAAACCGGGAACAACTAAACCTGCTGTTATATAGTAAATATCTCCGCCCATTTTCCCGGTAACTTTATCATCAGAATATTTCCCAGCCATTTCTTCATAACTTTTTCCATGCTTAATAGAATCGATAATGGCTTCGGCTTTCCTTTTCGCGACTGCTGCACTTACAGTATCCGGTCTGAATAAAATATGACTTACTCTAAGTTCATATTTCCGCTTTTCATAAAGATCTTTTATACCTTTGCCGACTAATTCTTTATCCAAGTAATAAGTTCTGCCAATCTCCTTCTCGTAACTTGCCAATTCTGCATTTAATGCGGAATCTTTTTCAAATCCTCTTATATGTGCATCTCTAAGTTTCATTCTGAAGTTAACAAACAAATCCAGAAACTTTTTATATTCATCAAACGAATCTTTTTTAGCATTTTCTACACCGCCTACATTTTTGGCATAGGCTTTTTCAAACTGCCCCATTGTTACATCTGTTTTATCAAAATCCGCCACAACAATTTTAGAATGTTCGGGGGTACACGAATAGAACGTTATTGTAATTAAAACTGAAACAATTAATAATATACGGGAATTCATCAAAATCCTCCTAATTCATTAAAACTTAACCTTGAAGTTTACTTATAGGTTATTTGAAAATCAAGGTCTTAAATTTATCAAGAAAAGAAGATAGTGCGGTTTTGTACTTCATCCGAGAGTTCTATTTGAATAATTTAGCAGATTATTTATTTTCTGCTATAAATTTTTACTTTTTAGACTTTAGTTTATTAGATAATGAATTTCTTTCCCAAAACACTTCATCGTGATAACCTTGTATCACTTTATCGTTTTCAGCTAATTCCAATCTCTTTTCCACTAAGCAAGCGTATTCACGATCAAGTTCAACACCCACATATTTTCTTCCCAATTTCTTAGCTACGACCGAAGTTGTTCCCGAACCGGCAAAAGGGTCAAACACTACTTCTCCCTTATCTGTATTTGCAAGAATTATTTTGGCTAAAAGTTTCTCCGGTTTTTGCGTAGGATGCTCGGTATTTTCCCGCATAGACCAAAACGGTATGGAAATATCCGTCCAAATATTTGAAGGATAAGTAAGCCTGTAATCTCCCGACTTATCTTTTATCCAATCTTTCGGCTGACCGTTGCTCTTGTATGGAGCAAGAACTTTTCTTCTTAGTTTTACTGCTTCAACATTAAAAGTGTACTCGTCGGAGACCGTACAGAACCAAATATCTTCCGCGTTGTTTTTCCAATTTGTTTTAGCTCCTCTACCTTTATCCCGTTCCCATGTAATTCTATTTCTTATTTTAAAATACTTACTTAAAACAAGATGCACCGATGTGGATGAATTCCAGTCGCTGCAGAAATAGATTGACGATGCAGGTTTTAATACTTTCCTCAAATCGCCAAGAAAACTATCAATCCATTCAGCATATTCTTCAATAGATTTTCTACTGAACTTTCTTTTATTGAAGTACTTTGTTAGATTATATGGCGGATCAATAAAGAGAAGATCAACAAATTGTTCCGGTAAAAACTTTATTATTTTGAATATATCGGAATTAAGTGTTTTATTTAGAAGCTCGTTAATACCGATAGGCGAATCTAAATTTACTAATTTTTTAGAGAGCCGCTTTTCTTCTTCCTTTGTTAAAACGATTGTTTGATTTCTAGGTGTTCTTTTTTTATTCATACGAATTCGAATAAATAGACATATTGTTTTGACCTGATTTAATATAATATTTATTTAATTATATTCAAAGGAATGATTTATTTTACCTTAGAGCCAACCTTAACCGAACTATTTACTTCAACTATATTTAAGTTTCCATCGCTGTCTTCAGATGCCAGAATCATTCCTTGCGATTCCAACCCGAATAATTTTACCGGCTTAAGATTTGCAACCATAACTATCTTTTTACCAATTAAATCTTCAGGTTCATAGAACGCAGCTATTCCGGCAATTACTTGTCTTTGTTCGCTGCCTAAATTTACTTTTAGTTTAAGTAGCTTTTTGCTTTTAGGAACTTTTTCCGCTTCCAAAATTTCCGCTACTTTTAAACTAATCTTAGAAAAATCTTCATATGTAATTTCTGCAATTTTTAAAACCGATTTTTCCTCAGACTCTGTTGGCAGACTGCTAATATGTTTTTCTATTATTTCATCGTCAATTTTAACAAATAGAATTTCAGGCTTATTTATTTCATGCCCTTCTTTAAGATTTTCCCCGCCGCTTTCAAACCAAGAGTTTTTATCTGCATTAAGCATTTTGAAAATCTTTTCCGAAGTGAACGGTATTACCGGAGACAGCATTTCAGCTAACGTATAGGCAATTTGCAGACTTATGTTAATTGTTGTTCCGCACTTCTCTTTATCAGTCTTAACGGTTTTCCATGGTTCGGAGTCGTTAAAATACTTATTGGCGGCTCTTGCTAAATTCATCATTTCCAAAGTTGCGTCTTTAATTTTAAATCGTTCCAACAAGTCCGATATTTTTTGCGGGTAATCTTTTTTCAGTTGCAGCATTTCTTTATCAATAGATTCCGGTTTAGCAAGAGACGGAACTTTTCCCTCAAAATGTTTGTGAGCAAAAGTAAAAGTTCGATTGATAAAATTGCCAAGTATATCCGCCAGTTCATTATTGTTACGGGCTTGAAATTCTTTCCAGTAAAAATCGGTGTCCTTATTTTCAGGTAA
>BDSW01000044.1 GCA_002898175.1 bacterium BMS3Abin04 | reverse complement strand
ATAACGGGCTTTAACCGATTCACCCAGAACTCGCATTTGTCTTCCTGCATTGTTAAAATAATATTCACGAGTTCCTTTATAACCAACCCATTCCAATAGATTAGCAATTGTATCACCAAGGACGGCATTCCTTCCATGTCCTACAGTTAAAGGTCCGGTAGGGTTTGCGGACACAAATTCAACAATAGCTTTTTTATTTTTAAAACTATCGAACTTTCCAAAATTTTTATCGTGTTCAATAATATCCTGAATAATCGAAGTTGCAAATTTATGTGAAAAATAAAAGTTGATGAAACCCGGTCCTGCAATTTCAGTTCTATCAATAATATTAGAATCATAATTCAGATTATCAATTATTTCTTGAGCAATGCTGTGAGGATTCTTTTTGAGTTTTTTTGCTAATGCCATTGCTACATTAGTTGAATAATCACCGTTTTCAGAACTTTGCGGAATATTAAATATAATGTCAACATCATTTAGGTAGTTTAATTTATTTTTTAGCGCATCAAATATTTTATATAGATACTTTTTCAAAATCAGCCTTTGGATTAAATTTGCAATTCAATATTTCGTGGTTGAAAATCTTTATAACTTTATTTCATCTTCTACAATTTTAAAAGGAGCATCAGACCAGAGACGTTCCAGATTATAGAATTCTCTTGCTTCTTTTTTAAAGACGTGTACAATTACATCAAAATAGTCCAGCAAAACCCAGTTAAGAGCACCGTAACCTTCTTTATGAAAGCATTTAATCCCCTTTTCCCTTAGTACATCGTTCACTTCGTCGGCAATACTTTTAACTTGAATATCGGAATCGGCTGAACAGATAACAAAATAGTCTGCTATGGCGGTTAATTCTCTAAGATCAAGCACTTTAATATCATATCCTTTTTTAGAAAGTATAATTTCTGATATTTCTGATGTAAATTCACTAAAAGCCAAGTTTATTCCTCTTTAATTGGTTTGAGTTTGTAATAATCTTTCCCAATAATAACAGAGACATCAAGGAAATAATTATTATTCAGCTGCTGAACAACATTTGTTCTTTGAACACCTAACGAGCGTGCAACTTTTCTAGCGTTTTCCAAATTTCCTATTCTATCAACTACAATTGTTTCATCAACATTGAACGTAAAATAGTTACCTACATTTACTACATCAAAGTTATGCTCACGTAAAAAATCTGTAAATCTATCAGCAACGCCTGCAACACCGCAACCGTTTAGGACTTCCAACTGAATAATTTCCGATGCAGTTTGCTTTTTGTTATTCTCAATCCCGTTATCCGATTGATTTGTTATTTTAACAAATAATGAATATGATACAAAAATTATGATAGCTGCAAGGAGAAAAATAATAATATTAAGGAAAAAATTATTCGTAGTAGATTTGATACCGGGTATTTGCTTCTTTCTCTTTTTAATGTTCTTTTTCTTCAACTTAAAAATCAATTATTAAAAAATAACCAAGCAAAAACCCGGTCAGCAAATTTAATAAAATTTAAGTTCTAATTCCTTTCATCAAATTCATCCCAAAAGGGATTGTAATAAGAAGAGTAAGGAGAATAGCCGTATCGACTTCCGTAACCGAAAGGAGAATTTGAAAATTGCAAGCGAAAACGGACATCTTTGGACGGATTATAATTTATTTGAGCACGCGAAAGATAAATGCCATTAATTTGTTTTGAAAAATTCTTTCCGAAAGTACTATAAGGAGAATTAACAATGCTTGTTTCAAGTTCAACGTTAAACTTATCACTAAACTTATAAGTCATGTTGTTTGTGTAAACTCCAAGAGCCAACCCGTTACTGCCTGCAGCCGAATATGACAGACTAAATGAATGATGCATACTGAAATTATTAGGATTTATAAAACCTAAGAAAAAGTCGGATGGAGTGTTGTTAATCATACTTCCTTTTATATCAACAGGTTTTTCAGCTTCGCCCTTGAATTGAGCATTGATGACACTCAATGCCAGAAGAAAGATAAGTAAAAAGTTTTTCATTTAATCACCCGCTAAATATGCATAATTCATAAACTTAATAATTATTTGACATCTAAATTAAGTAATTGTTTCGAAAATACTATGGAAAAATAATAATATTTGATCTTATTTAACTGCAACAATCATTTCAACTTCCACCGGGGCATTTATAGGTAACTCGTTTACTCCTACAGCACTTCTTACATGCTTTCCGCTTTCACCAAACACTTTTACTAAAAAATCCGATGCTCCGTTCGCTATTTTAGGTTGATCAGTATATCCGTCTGCTGAATTTACAAATACCGTAACTTTAACTATTTTATCAATTTTATCAAGATTTTCTATTTCTGATTTTATCACATTCAAGCAATTCACTGCGCAAAGTTCTGCAGCTTTCTTCCCTTCATCATCCGATAAATCTTTGCCCAGTTTACCTTCATAAAGTAATTTACCGGAACTTACGGGAACTTGCCCTGCGGTAAAAACAAGGTTTCCTGTTGTTGTTACCGGAATATACGATGCAAGCGGTTTGGGAGCTTCTTTTAATTCATAACCTAATTCATTAATTCTTTCTTCAATCAAGATAAAATTCCTCATATTTGGTAAATATTTTATGATAATATAAGGGAAATGAATGAAAATAAAAAAAGAAATTTGAGAGGACATCAGAGATTTTTTTGGAACGGTCTGCCAGCAATTTTCAACACTCCAAAATATTAATCAAGAAAAACGTACATTTGCTAATCATAAATTTCGGTAAAACATGAATGGATCAAAATTTTCCAAACTGGTTAATATTATGCGTCGTTTACGCAGGGAATGCCCTTGGGATAAAGAACAAACTTTTGATTCTATAAAAGGGGCGACTCTTGAAGAAACATACGAAGTAATTGAAGCAATAGATAACAAAGATTATATAGAGTTAAAAAATGAACTCGGTGATTTATTACTTCACGTTGTTTTCCATTCTGCAATAGCCGAAGAATCTAATCTTTTTAACATTGATGATGTTATTGACGCAATAATACAAAAACTGATTAGACGGCATCCTCATATTTTCGGTGATTCAAAAGTAGAAAACAGCAAAGATGTTGCAAAAAATTGGGAGCAGATTAAACTTGAAGAAGGACGAGAATCCGTACTGGAAGGTGTTCCTAAACATTTACCGGAATTACAGCGTGCATATAGAATTCAAGAAAAGGTTTCCAAAGTAGGGTTTGACTGGAAAAACAAAAAAGATGTGTGGGCAAAAGTTGAAGAAGAAATAAAAGAGCTTAAAAAAGCGGAAAAAATTAATAATACAGACGAAATAGAAAATGAAATCGGCGATTTAATTTTTAGTCTTGTAAACTATTCACGGTTTCTCGGTGTAAATCCCGAGAATGCTCTCAGAAAAACAAATAATAAATTTACAAAGCGGTTTATTTATATAGAAAATAAATTGCTCCATATCGGTAGAAAAATTACCGAATCTAATCTTGAAGAAATGGATAAATATTGGAATGAGAGTAAAGCGGAAGATTAGTTCTTACTATTACCGTTGGTATATTTTTCGTATGCGTTAATAATATCCTTTACAAGTTTATGTCTTACAACATCTCCTTTATTAAAATTAACAAAACCGACACCGTCAACATTTTTTAGTATTGCTTTTGCTTCAATCAATCCACTTACAACGTGAGACGGCAGGTCAATTTGAGTAATATCGCCTGTAATTATGGCTTTAGAATTAGGACCTAATCTGGTTAAAAACATTTTCATTTGTAATGCAGTTGAGTTCTGTGCTTCATCAAGAATAACATACGAATGATTTAACGTTCTTCCTCTCATATACGCTAGAGGAACAATCTCAATAACTCCCTTTTCAAGATAACTCCTAAGCTGCTCACCGGGAAGCATATCCTGCAAGGCATCTAATAAAGGTCTAAGATAAGGATCGATCTTCTCCTTAAAATCGCCGGGAAGAAAACCCAAACTTTCTCCTGCTTCTACAGCAGGTCTTGCAAGCACAATTCGCTCTACAATACCTTTCTTTAATGCAGATAGAGCGAACGCAACAGCCAAAAAGGTTTTACCAGTTCCGGCAGGACCTACGGCAAAGCAAATATCGTTCTCCTTCATGATTTTCAGATATTCAATTTGATTAGGGGTTTTAGCTTTAATCGAATCCTTTTTTGTATAGAGGATAATATTATTGTAGGATTTTCCATTGATTATTTCTTTACCTTGCGCAGTCAAATTAATAATTGTTTCAACATCGGAAGGATTGAGTTTGTTTGTAGTATTTAGGATGTAAATCATCTCCTTAAAGATTTTTTCAATTGCATTTACTTCCTCATCCACACCTTTTATATATAAAATATCTCCTCTAACACTGAAAGAAGCGCTAAAACTTTTTTCAATCGGTTTTATATTCAAATCATTTGAACCAAGAAGCGATAAAATATCAACATTCTCTAGTTTGACTTTTTTTTCTACCTGCGTATTAAACCTCCTAAAAGCGAATAATTAAAAAATTTCTTTATCTATAATTTAAATCATTTATAGAAATAACAACCACAATAAACACAAAAAGGTTGACCCTCTAACAAAACTGTTAGAAAAGCCAACCTTATAAATGTTATGCGGAAGTAAAACGAGTCATTAACCTACTATTGTTCAGGAGCAGGTTTGTATGTTTTTCTCAATTTATCGTAGTGAGCTTGTTCGTCTTCCGTAAGATTTGGAATCTTAAAAATTTGTTTCGGATAAATTAAATCAGGATTTTTAATTTGATCTCTGTTAGCCTTATAAATTTTCGGCCATGCAAAACCGTTGCCGTAATGGGAAGGGTTCTTTGCAATTTTCCAAAGATAATCACCTTTAATAACCGTATACATAATTTCTTTAGGTTTTTCTTGCCATGCATCCAAAAGGTTCTGCAATCTTGTATGCACAGTTGAATAAAATTCAGGTAGTGCGCTAATTTTACTTCCTTTTAATGCATCTAAGGCTGCTTGTCTGTCTTCCTTAGGTGATTCTTGTCTTTTAATTTGACCTTCTAAAGCATTAACCTTATTGCGGTATGCGTCAACATCAGCTTTTGTAGCGCCAACCATATTGTATTCTTCGCCAACACAAGCATCGTAATCCTGCATGCCTTGCATTTTGGTTTTCATTCCGTTAACATCATTTTGCAACGATTCAAGTTCTTTCCCTAAGTCAGCTTTTTGCTGGGTCAATCTGTTTATTTCGTTTTGCCATTCATCTTCTGTCATCTCTTTCTCTTCTTGAGCCATTAAACTAGTGGAAAGAGTTAATAACAGAGCAAGCAAAACAACAAAATACTTATAGTACTTCATTTAATCCTCCTTAATTTTAAATTACATTCCTAATTTTTCTAAATTTGCTTTTGTTGCAGCTTTATCATTTGCACATTGCTCTAGCTTAGATTGTTTTTCAGCAATCTCTCTTTCTAGTTTGGTTTTTTCGCTCTTAAGAGTGTTTACTTCTTTTTCAAGTGAACTTACTTCACTTCTTAAGGCATCTAACTGTGCCATTTGCTCTTCGCTTACTCCACCGCAGCCTGTTAGACTAACAGTACCGGCTATAAGCAATACTGCTAAGGATGTACTTAACAGGGATTTGATTTTGGTCATTGAGTTCCTCCTTTTTATGATGATTGTTAACAAATCCAAAAATTTATTTATGGAATATACACATTTTTTTCAAAATAAAATCAATTATCAGGAATATAAAATACTAAATTATTCTTTGTTCAACCAAACTTTTAAATGAATTTCCTGCAATAATTAAATGATCCAAAACACTAATATCAAGCACTTTTCCTGCCTCTAACATTTTTTTTGTTACTTTTATATCTTCCGTACTTGGTTCAGCATTTCCGCTTGGGTGATTATGAAGAAGTATAATATTAGCAGAATTATTATCAATTGCAACTTTAAAAACTTCCCTTGGATGAACAACACTTGAATTTAAATTCCCGATCGAGATAGTTTCGTACTTAATTATTTTATTGGCAGTATTTAAGCATACAACAATAAACCTTTCTTTTACTTCATCTCTAAGTAAAGGAATAAATATTTCTGCAACTTCGCTAGGTGATGTGATTTTTTTATTTGAGAACCATTTTTGCTGGGAAATAACCCTCCGACTTATTTCGAATGCAGCTGCTAAAGTCGCAGCTTTATCTTTTCCTATTCCCAATCCCTTAGTAAATGATTCTACCGTTTTTGAAGCTGCCATAGCAAGATTTGTATGCCGGTTAATAAACTCTTGTGCCATATCAAGCACAGATTTCCCTTTTGTTCCGGTCCTTAAAAGAATTGCAATTAGTTCAGCATCTGTTAAGCTTTGTGGACCTCTTAAAAGTAGTTTTTCACGTGGACGGTCATCTAATGGTAAATCTTTAACCTTCAGTGTAAATCTCCGTTTTCATTAACTTCGAAATTCTTTCATTATTCGGATCAATTTTCAGCAGCTTTTTGAAATAAGTTTTGGCAATTTCTATTTTATTTAATTTCACATAACAATTTCCAATCGATTCTAAAACTTCGATATCAAAATTATTCAGATCATAACAGTCCAGAAAATGATTTAATGCTTTTTTATATTCCTTAAGTTCCAATAAAATCTTCCCGGCATATTTTTGTATTAAAGTCTTATTTTTATTTATTTTTATTGAATAACATATTGATTCATATGCATGATAATTCATTCCTTTCAAAAAATATATTTGCGCGATTACATAATGTAATTCATGATTCTGAAAATATATTTCCGCTGATTTTTTTGCAGCAATTAAAGCTTGATTTAATTTATTTAATTTAATCTGTGTTTTTGCTAGAAATAGTAAAGCTTCCGGAATTAAGTCCGATTTACTATTATTTGAAATAAATTCATTAAAATTTATCTCCGCAATTTTATATTCATCAATTTTAAAATTAGCAACACCCATAAGAAAATAAATTTCCGGATTAGCTTCACGCGATATAAGTGATAAAGCATCTAAAGCCTCTTCATAATAAGAATA
>BDSW01000043.1 GCA_002898175.1 bacterium BMS3Abin04 | reverse complement strand
CTACTAAATTCTTCTTTACAAGTTCTTGAGAATGCCGGATACATAAAAACTTCTTCGAATTATGAAAACAATACTTATATAAAATTTACTTTAGATAGTAAGGATATTAAAAAGTATATCAGCTCAATTAAAAACAATACATTGAAGGATATTATTTTACTGCTGTTAAGAGAATATGGAGAGAGAATTTCTTCTTCGATGATAAAAATAGATTTGACCAAAATTAAAAAGCTGCTGAATTTAAGCGAGAGTCAAATTGAAGAAAATTTTAATCTCCTATCCTATATTGGAATTCTGGAGTACGATAAACCTTCGGCATTTTCAAATGTTCAGTTAATAACCGATAGAGTTGATTCACGTTATCTGCAGGTTGATGCTAAAAAACTTGAGAAAACAAAATTACACCGGCAAAAAAGATTGGAAAAGGTTGTTGAATATGCAGATACAACCAATTGCAGATTTAAGTTTATACTAGATTATTTCGGAGAGAACGTTAAATATTACAGGTGCGGGAAGTGTGATAATTGTCTTAATAAAAAGCATAATTCCGAACCTATGATTAATTATCTTGAAGAAATAATTATAAAAACTTTGCATGAGAATAAAAGAAGTTTAAAAGTTAATCGTCTCTATCCTGTTCTTTCCGGGAAGTCGAAAGCTGTTACGGCAAGGTCCTTTACAACTTTCGGTACTTGTGCGCATTACTCAAAACAAGATGTACAACAAGCACTTGACAGATTATTAACACAAAAGAAAGTTTTCATTAAAAGTGACTTGCTATTTCTTAACGAAAACGGTTTGAGCACTTTAACCGACTTTTTTGAAGAAGTTGAAACGGAAGATTCATTAAACGGATATGAAAGTAATTTAATTCTTTTTAATGAGCTGAGGGCTCAAAGAAAGCTGGCTTCTACAAAATATTTACAGCCCGCAAACTTAATTTGTTCCGACAGTATTTTAAGAGAAATAGCAGAAAAAAAACCTGATACTCCTTCGAAACTGTTCGACATCAAAGGCTTTAGTCAAAGGATGTTTAATAAAGTCGGTGAAGATTTTCTATTTGTTATTAAGGAATTTCTTAAGATGTCCGAAAATCAGAAAATTCCAAATAAAAAATCTGTTCCAAAAGACCTAACTCAAACAATAAGTCTTATTAACAAAGGATACAGGCTTGAAGATATTGCTAATATAATGAAACTCCCGGTTTCTCTCGTCTCTTTGCAAATTGAATCCATTATAGAATACCAGCCGGATATAGTAATTGAAAAGTTATTCGACACGAAAGAATTAAGACAAATTTTAGATAAATTAAATACGAGTAATTTAGATATTAAGGAATTAAAAGCAGAATTACCTCATAATATAAGTTACGCAAAAATAAGAATTATGTTAACTAAGAAGCGTCTTTCGGAGGAGAATTAGATTTTTTCAGGCTATCTAAATAAGATTTTGCAATCTTAAAAAATTCTCTCCATTTTTCCTGGTCATCTCCCAGTTTCTTAAAGCTTTCTTTATAAATTTTTTCAGTCATGTTATGTTTTTTAAAGATATCATGCTCAATTATTTTTAGCGTATCCGGATTATTTCTATGCAATTGCTGCTGCACTAAAATTTCGGCATAAACTTTTGCAATAGTTTTTTCATCGACATTGGAATTACTGCTGCAATTTGAAAAAGCAAAAACTAAAATTAAAAAAGGCACGTATCTAAAAAAAACCTTATTCATGCTTGCTTGCTTCAAAAAGAATACGTTTCTCTTCTTTAGTAAGGTTCTGGTAACCGCTCTGACTTATTTTATCAAGGATTCTATCAATTTCCGCTTGATCAATTTTTTGTTTAGGTTTTCTTGAATTGATTTCATAAAAATCAGCATCCTTAACATCTTTATTTGAAAAACCAAATCCTCTGCCGGGTTTACCAAACTTAGGTGTTTTAGGTTTATAAATTTTAGGTCTTGTAAACCAACCAGATATTTTACTGAAATCGAACATATACTTTCTATCCAAAATGATGAAAATGAATCCGGTAATTGCACCGCCCACATGTACAACATGAGCAATCAGATCGGCATTACCAACCGAGAGAAACTCCAGTAGTATCATGAAAACAATTAAATATTTTGCTTTAACCGGAAGTAAGAAATAAATATAAATAGGTCTGTCCGGGAACATCATTGCAAAAGCCACCATAACACCGAAGACCGAACCGGAAGCGCCTATTGTTGGAACACTTGCACCTACAATTAGCTGTAAAAGTCCGCCTCCGATTCCCGATAAAAGATAAAATATCAAGAATTTTGTCGTCCCCATTATGTTTTCTAATTCCATACCGAACATCCAAAGCAGAAACATGTTGAAAAATATATGCATGAACCCGCCGTGCAGAAATTGGTATGTAATTAATTGCCATGGATAAAAAGATGTAATATATCCATGAAAAGGAATTAATCCGAAATAAGCTGTAATTAAGTTAGACAACAGCACACCATTAATAACAATATTTTCGCCAATCATCTGAATTAGAAAAACACCAGTAGTAACTACTAGTAACCATTTAATTCCCGGCGGGAAAAACTTAAAACCGCTAAATCCCGTAGGTCTGTAATATTGTTTGTCTCCGTATGCCATCCTATTTCCTTTATTTCGTTTTTTCTAATTCAAAAATTAATGCATATTGTATTTTACACAAAAAAAATAAGTTTTGTTCTCTAATTTATTTATCTACATCTGTTAAAGCTACAATACCCGGTAAAGTTTTACCTTCTAAAAATTCCAGTGACGCTCCGCCGCCAGTTGAAACATGCGACACTTTATCGCTTAATCCCGCTTTCTTAATTGCAGCGGCAGAATCTCCGCCGCCTATAATTGTTGTAGCTCCTTCGGCAGTAGCTTCTACCAATGCTTTTGCTATTTCCTCGGTTCCTTTTGCAAAGTTATCAAACTCAAAAACTCCCATAGGTCCATTCCAAACTACCGTCTTGCTTTGCAAAATTACTTTCTTAAAAAATTCGATACTTCTGGGACCAATATCCAGACCCATTTTACCGGCAGGGATATTTTCTGCATCAACAATTTCAAATTTAGTATTATTCTTAAATTCATCTGCAACAACAATATCTAAAGGTAATAGAATACTCACCTTAGATTCACCAGCTTTTTTCAAAACTTCGGATGCAACATCTATCTTTTCTTCTTCAAGTATCGAAGTACCGATTTCATAACCCATGGCTTTGAAGAACGTGTACGCCATACCCCCGCCGATAATTAGAGTATTTACTTTCGAAAATAAATTTTGAATTACATCAATCTTACCCGATATTTTTGCTCCGCCTAAAATAGCCGTAAACGGTCGTTCGGGATTAGTAACTGCTTTACCTAAAAATTTGATTTCTTTTTCCATCAAATATCCGGCGGCACATTTTTCAATAAACTTAGTAACGCCTTCCGTAGAAGCATGCGCTCTATGAGCAGTACCGAATGCATCATTTACATAAACATCGCCAAATTCAGCTAATTGTTTAGCAAACTCGGGATCGTTTTTAGTTTCACCTGAATGAAATCTTAGGTTTTCAAGAAGCAGTACTTCCCCGTCATTTAGCGAATCGACCAACTTTTTAACTTCATCACCTATACAATCGGAAGCAAATGTTATATCTTTATCTAAAAGTTCACTAAGTCGCACTGCTACCGGTTTAAGACTGAACTTATCTATTCTTTCTCCTTTTGGTCTTCCCAAGTGACTCATTAAAATTGCTTTACCGCCACTGGAAATTATCTTTTTAATTGTTGGTAAAGCGCTTACAATTCTCATATCATCAGTGATTTGTAAATTTTCATCCAAAGGAACATTAAAATCGACACGCACTAAAACTTTCTTACCGTTAAGCTGCAGGTCATCAATAAATAATTTTCTCATTTTTACCTCAAAAGTTTTCACGTATTAAATTTGTATTTAATTAATATTAAACAAAACAAAAATATATTATATTGAAGAAAAATAAAAATCTAAAAAAATCATATCAAAATGTTCTTAATCATACTCTTTTTCATAATCTTAATCGGTTTTTATGTTCTGAGCAAGATTACGAGCAGGATTAAGATTAGGGACAAAATAAAGTAAAAACAATTTGGAGATTGTTTTGGTCGATATCAATTAATTTCTCAATTTGTTTTACTTTCTTTTTTTCATCATTAAAATTATTTTGAACAGCAATGATTTAAATATAAAAAAGACGCAAACATAAACCATCTGCGTCTTTGGAAATTTATTATTTCTTAATACAAAATATTATACTATCTTTTTCACCAGATCAACAACCCTGCATGAATATCCCCATTCATTATCATACCAGCCGACAACCTTTACTAAGTTGCCGTTAGCCATCGTTGATAGAGCATCAAAAATCACGGAATGAGAATTTCCAATAATATCTACAGATACTAACGGTTCTTCGGAATATTCCATAATACCTTTCATTGCTCCTTCAGCGGCGGCTTTCATTGCAGCATTTACTTCTTCCGCAGTAACTTCTTTGCCTAGAACAGCAACCAAATCGGTTATAGAACCGTCCGGGGTAGGAACACGAATTGACATTCCATCCAATTTCCCTTCAAGTTCGGTAAGTACTTTCCCGACGGTTTTTGCAGCGCCGGTAGTTGTAGGAATAATAGATACGGCAGCAGATCTTGCTCTTCTAAGATCTTTATGAGGTAAATCTAATAACCTTTGGTCATTTGTATAAGAGTGAACCGTTGTCATAAATCCCTTTTCTAATCCGAAAGCATCATTTAAAACCTTAACCATAGGAGCTAAACAGTTAGTAGTACAAGAAGCATTAGAAACAACTTGTTCGTTTCCAGTTAAGACTTCATCATTAACACCAAACACAACAGTTGCATCAACAGCATCTTTGGGAGGAACGGTAAGGACAACTTTTTTCGCTCCGGCTTCAATATGTTTTAAGCATGCTTCTTTAGTTCTAAAAACACCGGTAGATTCAATTACTATTTCTGCACCCAAAGCGCCCCAATTTAATTTGGAAGGATCTCTTTCAGCTGTAATTTTAATTCTATCGCCATTTACAATTAATTCATTGCCTTCAACTTTCACTTCACCGTTAAATTTGCCATGAACAGAATCGTATTTTAAAAGATGACCCAGTGTCTTTGCATCCGTTAAATCATTTATTCCAACAAAATCAAAGCCGCCTAGATCTAGACATCTTCTAAAAACCAAACGACCGATTCTTCCAAAACCATTAATACCAACTTTTACAGCCATTTTTTACTCCTTATTGATCTTTAATTAAATAAATTTTTAATGAAAAATTACCTATTTATGTCTTAAATTACAATCCAGCATTTTTCACTTTAAAACAATATTAGGAAATCATTGAATAAGATTGATTTACACTTACACAGCGCTTTTTCAGATGGGATTTTAGAACCGTTTGAATTACTTAAACTAGCGAAGGATAAAGGTATCGGTACTGCAAGTATTGCAGATCACGATACGGTGTCTGCTATTGATAATTCTTTGGAATTCTCGAAAAAGCTGGGAATAGAATTTGTACCCGGAATTGAAATAAGCTCGCAGTTAGATAACACCGAGATACATTTGCTTGCCTACTATTTTGATTATAAAAACGTTACAATACTGGAACTACTCGAAGAAATCAAACAACTTAGAACAATTCGAGCAAAAGAAATAATTAAAAAACTTAATAAGATAGGTTTTTTAATAAATTTTAATAACGTAGAAAGAATTTCCGGTTCCTCCCCTATTTGCCGTCCGCATATTGCCGAAGCACTTATCAGCAAAGGATATGTAAAAAGTTATGGCGAGGCTTTTAAAAAATATTTGTATGACAGTGGCCCGGCTGATGTTAAAAAATCTTTTATATCTCCGAAAGACGTAATTAAATTAATTCATAGCGCAAACGGAATTTTATTTATTGCACATCCAATTTTACTAGAGGATGCTTTGGTTAACAAATTAATTTCATTCGGAATAGATGGGATTGAAGTAGTTCATCCTATGCATAGAGATAAAGACATTAAAAAATATAGAATATTGGCTGAAGAAAATAATTTGCTGCAATCCGGAGGTTCCGATTTCCATGGTAGAGATAAGCGGGATTACAATAATTTAGGAAAGTATACTATTGACGAATCCAATTTTGAAAGAATAAAAAGGTATTCTCCAGACCATTTTAGGTCATTTAATTTTACGGTTTAAATTTGAAGAAAAAATAGTATTTTTATTTTTTATACAGTAAACGAAGTTTATAATTCTAAATCATTTTTTTACTTATTACTAAAACCGAGATGTAAATGCGATTAACAAAAATTTTGTTCATTTTTCTTTTCCTTTCAAACGTTATACTTTCTCAACAAGCCGGGAAGTGGAAGAATTATACAGACATGTTCAACGTAATTAAAACAATTCCCGACCCCGATGGTGTTTGGTCGGCTACTTCCGGCGGAGTTTTTTATTACAATCCTTCAAGTAAAAATTACCAAAAGTTTACTAAATCGGAAGGGATAGGCAGTAATAACATCTCGGCAATTGCAAAAGATGAACTCGGCAGAATATGGATTGGAACAGCCGAAGGCTTTATAAATATTTACAATCCTAAAAATGATTTAATGCAATCCATTTTTGATATTAACGAAACAAACAGAAGTAAAAAACAAATAAATGATATATCAATTTTGAATGACACAGTATTTATTTCAACAGATTTCGGATTATCTTTAATCGATTTATCTTCTCTTAATTTTATAGAAACAGTCGTTAAGTTCGGTAATTTACCGACGGAAAGTAGAGTAAATAGTATTTTTAGACAATCCCAGATATATGTTGCAACCGATGAAGGATTAGCTGTTTCTAAGAAGAATTCAACAAACTTATCATCACCAACGGAATGGGATACTTATAAAATCGGTTCCGGAAGTTCAAAATTAAAGATCAATAAGATTG
>BDSW01000042.1 GCA_002898175.1 bacterium BMS3Abin04 | reverse complement strand
CTTTTTCCCTGCCTTGAGTTCCAAAAGAGTATAAATAAACCCCTTTACTGTTAAAAATTTGTATGGAATGGAATAAGGCATCGGCAATATAAATATTTCCGTAAGAATCTGCGGCTATACCTTTGGGTCTTGCAAAGTATCCGGTTGCATCACCTTGTTCACCAAACATAGAGATAAAATTGCCGTCGTAATCAAATATCTGTATCCTGAAATTTAGAGCATCAACAATATATACTTTCCCATTTTTATCAACCCAAATACTTGTGGGAAAGTTAAATTCAGCTTTTCCAACTCCACGCTTTCCTATTCTTTTTATTAATTGTCCTGATTCATTAAGAACTGAAACTGAATGGTTACCTGTTTCAGATACCCATATTTCGTTTTTAGATTTTACGAATCCAATTCCGGTCGGTTTATTTAACCAGAGAGAATCACTCAAGGGTTTTATAGAATTTGTTCCGTTATTATAAATATATATGTTATCATTTTTAGAATCGGTAAAAAGATATTTATTCCCTTTAAATTTACTAATGGCAACCAATGAAGGAAATGTAAGATTGGTTTCTATTAGTTCAAATCTTTTCTTTTCAGTATTAAGTGATACTAATTTATTTAATCCCTGGTCCAATATTATTAATTCGGTTGAATCTTTTGCTATAAGTGATATTGGCTTTTGAAGTTTCAAATTATCTTCGCCTAATATTAAGCTGGAAATTTTACTAAAAAAGCTTTTACTTTTTATATCCTGTATAGAAGTAATAGAGCGAATAAATTTAACTTTATAAACATTTGATGTATCATAATTATTTTGTGCAGAGTTTTCCGCAAAAAAAATCAACATGTATAACAGGAATGTCAACAACTTACGACTGAATAGTTTCATTAAAAATTGGACTCTTTATTATAGAATAAGGTTTATAATTTATCTTTCATAAGATAGCAAATAATGTATAATAACTTACGAATATAGTTCGTACACAACTTATAACAACACCCTTAAAAAAATTATAAATGTATAATAGTTAGAAATAAGATTTTTTAATTATACCGTATTCGTTAGAAAGGGCATCTATCTAAATTTCCTTTCTAAAGCAGCATCTAAATTCTCCCTATCCTTTGGTTGGAACCGTGTGCTTAATTTTTTCCCATCTTTCTTCAAATTTAAATTCTTTGAACGTAGGGCTTTTTTTGTTGTGACATGTTCCACATAATTTTTCTTTATCGTCTTCGGTTTTATATACATGTAATCCATTCGCTATTGCTTTATCTCGATCTTTCATTATTTTATTGGATTTATAATCGGACCCTGGTCCGTGACAAGTTTCACATTGAACACCGTCTTCAATTTTAAATTTCTTTCCAATTAAAGAGGCTTTTACACTATGAGTCGGTGCATGGCATTCTAAACATTCCGGGGTATCAACAGCTTTTGTTTTGAATCCTTTGTCTGCTGCAATTTTGTCTGCTTCTTTTGTTTGTAGAGTTTTGTAAGCTTGTGCGTGCTTTGTTTTCTTCCATATTTTGTACTGATCACCAATCTTTTTAGATTTATGACACATACTGCACTTTTTAACGCCAATATATTTGTGTGCCTTTTTTTGAGCAGAAATGTTATTAACTGAAACTGCAAACAAAAAAATGAAAAAAACATAGCTTAAGGTTTTTAAAGTTTTCATTTCCTTCTCTCAATTATTTTATGATATTTTTTATAGGATATGCGGCTCTTTTTTAAAAATATAATATACAAGATTATTATCTTTTTGACAATTTTAACAAAAACATTTACTGAATATTAATTTCATTTCATAATTATGTTCATTTTGATTATTTACATGCGGTAGTTGAAAATTTTATTATTGTTCATGGAATTTATATCCGGCATAATGTTTAATCGTATCTTAAATTTAATGATCATTAGTTTACTATGTTTCTAACCTTTTTGCGTCAATTCATCATTATTTCATCGTTAATTCAAAAATCAAGAATAAACTGGATCTTACCTCTGTGCAGATAGTTCCGCATATAAAATTACTTTATGTAAAATGAATATTTTAACGGAACTTAAATACTTGGATAAAAGTAGTCAGCACAATTATTTCGATTTTGGAGCTTTTAAGAGTCAAAATAAGACTCTGCCTATTTTTGTGAGCGTCGTCAAGATTACACTCTTGGATTTTCTATACTTTGACGTTTGTATATAAAAATAATATATGAATAATTTTATATTTGCTTTCTCAAATTAAATTAAAAAAATGAACAAAATTATTTTGCTTGTCGGAATATTTGAAAATAATGAATTGCTTCAAAATCTTGAAGAATTGGGGTTTGATGTGCTTCCGAATATTGAAACCGGGGAAGATGCATTAAAATTAGCATTTCAAAATAAACCTGATCTTGCAATTGTAAGCAATCAACTTTTTGGTAGACTAGATAATTTTGTTATTGCCGATCTTCTCTACGATGTGTATAATATTCCGGTTATTCTTCAAGTAGATTCGTTTGATGAACAATTTGTAAAGAGAGCCAAGGTTAGTTTGATAAATGAATATCTTCCGACCGGTTGCAATTTAGAACTGCTTAAATTCACGATAACAAAAACTTTTCTGAATCATGATAAGAATAAAAAATTAAAAGACGAAGTTGAAGTTTTTAAAAGTATCATAGATTCTTCTCCGGAAATCCTTTTCAAATTAAGTAAAGATTTCAAAATTCAGTTCGCGAGCCGGTCAGTTAAAAATATTCTCGGTTACAATTATAATAATTTGCTGAATCGCAGTATTTTTGAATTTGTAGATTCTGAGGACCAAAGTAAAATAATTGATCTATATACCGGCCAAACTCGGAATGCATTTTCTTCCGTTCCTGTAAGTCTTAGAATTAAAAACAATGAAAATCAATTCATACATCTTTCGGGCACGGCAAAGTTTTCTAATTTAGTAGGAAAACAATCAGATATAATTTTAAGCTTGTCAAAAACCGGGGATAAAAAATTAGAATTTCCTTCCGGCGAATCGGAGAAAGAGTATTTCACACAGATTTTAGAATATGCACCTTACGGAATTGCAATAATTTCTGATCAAGAATTTAAGTTTGTAAATCCTGAGTTTACTGAAATTACAGGCTATACACTTCGTGATATTAAAGCTTTGGACGACTGGTTCAAGTTAGCTTTCCGTGATGACAGCTATAGGAAAGTTGTTAAAGAAATGTGGAATACCGATTTTAATCTTAAAAGAGTTGTTAGAACTTTAAGCATTCAGTGTAAAAACGGTGAGGTTAAACAGCTTGATTTCAGACCAAACAGAATTGCGACTAATAAGCTTGTAATTTCTATAATTGATGTTACCGAGCAGAGAAGGAATCAAGAAGCCTTAAATAATTACTTGGAAGAAATTAAGGAAAGTAAGTCCAAGATAGAAAAGAAAAATGAAGAACTTAATAATCTTAATAAAGCTCTGAAAGAATCAGAACAGAAATTAAAAGAGTTGAATGAAGATAAAGATAAATTCTTCTCAATTTTAGCTCATGATCTTCGTACACCGTTTAATGCACTGCTCGGACTCTCGGAATTTGTGATTCAGGAGTATAATGAATTATCGAGTGACGAAGTGATAAAAATAGTTAAAGATATAAACAGCGCCGGGCAGAACCTATTTAGACTTCTGGAAAACTTATTGAGTTGGTCACGATTAACTTCCGGGAGAGCGGATTTCAATCCTGAAAAAGTCGATTTGTACGGAATAGCACTTCAAGCGGTTCTACTGTTAAAACAAACTGCAGAAAAAAAAGAAATAAGCCTGAAGAATTCAATTCAAAAGAATTCATTTGTTTTTGTTGATGAAACAATGATTGAATCTGTAATAGAAAATCTTATAACTAATGCAATTAAATTTACTCCGCGTAAAGGTTCGATTGAAATTTCCTCTAAAGAGTTGACAGATGCTTACCAGATTAGTATTAGCGATACCGGTGTTGGAATTAGCGAAGAGAACTTACAAAAATTATTCAGAATGGATGTTCATTTTACCGAATACGGGACGGAGAGAGAAAAGGGCAGCGGACTGGGATTGCTTTTATGTAAAGAGCATGTGCAGAAAAACGGCGGTAAGATTTGGGTTGAGAGTGAGGAAGGCAAAGGTTCAACTTTTTATTTCACCGTTCCTAAAGCTCAGTTAAGTAAATAAGATTCAGATGATATTTAGTTATAAAGAAGTTGGAAAGTAAAAAAGTTCTTTGTTCTTAGTACTTGATTTAACTCGAAATCAGCAATAAAATTACTGAATAAACATGAAATAATAAACCGTTCTTATAAATTTTCTGAATTCTCAACTCTTAATTTTCAATTATAAATTGTTTTATATTTAAGTTTTTTATGCATTAAACAAGCTGTATCACAAAGCTGCACAAAGAAAACCTCTAACAATTTTATATTCCATATTTACCTAATCTCTCTTTGGTTAGTAGCTGAATAATATTTCTCTATTGTTCATCCGTCAGTAACCGGATTAAAAATTCTAAATTCTTAATTCTAAATTGTTTTAGTTTACTCTAATTCAGAAAATTTGTAGTTTCCACTTTATTTTTTTACATAATTATAATACAATGAAAGAAAAGAGTAAAGATATAGAACAGCTTCGTGAGCAGATAAATAACATCGATCAAGAATTAATTAGTCTGTTAGCCAAGCGCAGAAAACTAAGTAAAGAAGTTGTTGTTGTAAAGGATAAGGACGGTAAGCCGATTCGAGATCAAAAAAGAGAAACCGAATTGTTGAATAAAATAATTTCAATCGGTAAAGAATACAATTTGGATTCTCATTTCCTCACAAAAATTTTTTACGAAATTATTGATGATTCGGTACGGCTGCAGCAAAAATATCTGCAAAATTATAAACCGGAAAACGAAGCTGGAATTTTGAGAATTGCAATTCAAGGAATTGAAGGTTCTTATAGCCATTTAGCATCAACGCAATTTTTTGCTCACAACGAAGAGGAATTAATATTTCTCAATAAAGAAACTTTTGATGAAGTTGTTGATACTGTGGAAAAAGGTGAAGCGGACTATGCTGTTCTGCCGATTGAAAATACTACATCCGGCGGAATTAATGAAGTCTACGATTTGCTATTGCATACAACTTTATCAATTGTAGGGGAAGAGAAGTTTCAAGTAAAGCATTGCTTAATCGGGACGGAAAACTCCTCTGTTTCTAAACTGGCAAAAATTTTTACACACTATCAAGGAGCATCGCAATGCAGTAAATTCTTAGCATCGTTACCGCATTGTGAAATTAGTTTTTATTCCGATACTGCAATGTCTGCCCGAAAAATTGTTGAGGAGGATAATCCGGCATACGGAGCAATTGCCAGCGAGGAAGCTGCAAATTTATTTAATGTTAAAATATTAAAAAGAAATATTGCCAATCAATCGGAGAATTATACAAGATTTTTAGTCTGTTCACGTAAACCGAAAAATGTGGATTTAAGAATTCCCGCCAAAACTTCATTAGTAATGGCAACCTCTCACACTCCCGGGTCATTGGTTGATGCTTTATCGGTATTTCAAAAATATCATATCAATATGACAAAATTGGAATCTCGTCCAATTTTGGGTAATCCTTGGGAAGAAATGTTTTATATGGATTTTGAAGGAAATACGGTTGATCCAGTTATTAGAAAGTTATTTGATGAGCTTGGAAAATATACACGGTTTTTAAAAATATTAGGTACTTATCCTTCAAAAGATATTGTGAAAACAAAACTTGATGTTTCACATAGCCCAATCAAACATGAAGAGGAAATTGACAAAAAAGAGCAGGCTACTGAAAAAGGTGATAAACCTAAAAAGAAAAAGAGTTATAAATTAGCCAGTCGTGATTATAAATCAGAAGATACAATTATTAAAGTAAGAGATATAGTTATTGGGGGAGATAATTTTATAGTAATTGCCGGACCTTGTTCGGTAGAATCGCATGAACAAATATTTTCATGTGCGAATGAAGCTAAAGAACACGGAGCTCAAATACTTAGAGGCGGTTGTTTTAAACCGCGTACTTCACCTTACAGTTTTCAGGGTTTGGGATTTGAAGGTTTGAATGAACTTGAATCTGCCGGCAAAACTTACGATCTGCCTATTATTACTGAGGTTTTAGCTCCCGACCAAGTTGAAGCCGTTTCCAGGCAAGCCGATATTTTGCAGGTCGGTGCAAGAAATATGCAGAATTTCTCTTTGCTGAAGGCTGTGGGAAGATGCCACAGACCGGTAATGCTTAAGCGGGGAATGATGTCTTCTTTAGATGAATTGTTAAACGCTGCCGAATATATTCTTTCGCAAGGAAACCGGCAAGTACTTTTATGTGAAAGGGGAATTAGAACTTTTGAAACCGCCACCCGTAATACACTTGATTTAAGTGCAATTCCAATTTTAAAAGAGCTTACACATTTACCGATTATTGTTGATCCTTCGCACGCAATAGGACAACGGGATAAAGTGATTCCGTTAGCCAAAGCAGCAAAAGTTGTTGGCGCGCATGGAATAATGGTTGAATTTCATCCTGATCCTGAAAAGGCTTTAAGCGATCCCGATCAAGCTTTAAGATTTGAGCAGTTCGAAGAAATGATGAGAGATTTGAGTAAAATATAAGTTTGCATAAACAAGGTCACTACTATAAACTATGTTCCTCAAAGGAACTTAGTTTATTTTAAGATAGAGAAACTAAAGGAGATAAATAAAATCCTTCCCAATATTGCAAGCATACAAGTGTTAAAAACCGTTCTCAATTATCAGTTGTCAACTATTGTGCTTATGCTTTTAGTCTATATTTTTTTCCCATTATTTGTGTATTAATAATTATAGCGGCGATTCTATTTATCCCGTATATGCTATTGGTTTTATTTAATGAAAGTAAATTCGGCTGGATTATATTTTTCAGTTTAATGGTTTTACTGCCGTTACTATTTGGTTTTATCTTTATAAATAATTCAAGTATTTTTTACGGCTTTTTATGGGGTTCATTAGGACTATTTTATTTTTATTGTTTTCTGTTAAGGTTTACTGTTAATGATTGGATAAGGGAAAAGAATTGGAAGGAACAGAGAGTGCAACAAAAGTTAAATGATGAAATGTACAAAGATACTTTCTGATTTAGGTTTGTGTATAAACTAAGTCCCTCAAAGGAACTAAGTTTATTTATAGAACAAAACCGTAACGTGCCTGGAAATAAAAGACAAAATAACCTGCGTTACTATTTGTAAAAGTAGTTCCTACTTCGGTTCCAATTCCAAAAGTGAGCCCTTTTTCATTTTCATCCCATAAATGGAAACCGGTCATAATATTTCCTACAATTCCAAAGTCCCAAGCATCAATATCGTCGAAGGTTCTATCGTTAATTAACAAAACTCCCAGGCCTTCTTCGATAAAAATATTTTGTGAAACCGGTTGTTCAAGAAAAACTTCAAGAGAAATTGATTTTATAAATGGATAATATCTATCGGTTCTGTTCTGTGGAAGAAAATATTCAACTTTTCTAGCATATAGTAAATCAAATCTGATAGTTAAACCATTTAAAAACTCAGGTTTTACACCAAAAAAAATATTCCCGGAGAAAGAGGTTATAGAAGGTGAATTGCCCTTAATAGATCCGATACCCAATCCGGCTCCTATTTCCATATTTGCGGTTTGTGCATAGGAAGATTGACTTATAAAAAAGAATGATAAACTAAGAATTACTATTTTAATTTGATTTTTTGTCATAATATTTTTTCTAAATTCTCAATTCGTCAACAGCCGGCATTTTAATCCTCAACCCCTAACTCTCAATTCTCAACTCATGAACTCTATTCATAAACTTCTTCACTTTCTCAAAGTTAACTTTATTTTCCCAGCGTCCATCATGTTTAAAGTGTGAGCCAATGATGAAGCCGTCGGCTATGTTAAAATACTTTTCAACATTTTCCAGAGTAACACCGGAACCTACAAGAACAGGAAGTTTTACATTTTCCTTAACAGATTTGATTTCATCGATATCAGCTTCTTCACCGGTTGATTTTCCGGTTAAGATAAGTCCGTCGCTCATAAAAAAGTCCGCTGCTTTTGCCGTCTCCACTAAACTGACATCCTCTGTAATTGAATGTGAACTATGTTTCTTTTTTATATCCGTAAACACTGCAATGTTCTCTGCGCCTATTATCTTTCTGTATCTTAAAAGCTCACCTGCATTAGATTCAATTATTCCTTCATCAGCTACGTGTGCAAATACAAATCCCTCAGCGCGAACAAAATCCAATCCGGCAGAATTAGCGGCGGCAAGAGCCTCTTTATTTGCACCGGCTAATATTTGAATCCCGGTCGGTAAATCCGTCAGATTTTTTATCTCATAACCAATTATGCTCATTAAGGAAGTTATTTCCGGCCCGATGTGATTTCTCAAATAGGGAACATCATGCATATTTTCAATCATAATCGAATCAATTCCGGCATCCATGTAAATTTTAGCTTCCTCTTTTGCTTTTTTTATAATAGACTTTACATCACCATTATAATTAGGGGTTCCTGGGAGGGCATCGACGTGAATCATGCCGATACATAAATTCTCAGTCAACGTTAAAATTTTATTTTCCATTTTTGAAATAAAGACAGTAATTAAAATATACTGCCTAATATAAAAAGTATTTTATAAAATTAGTTAACGAAAGTTTTAAAATTTTGTTAAAAATAATATTCGTTTATAAAACTTGACTTTATGAAAAGAAAAAATTAAATTTTAAATGTTTCAAATTTTCCAAAAAATAAAAATATTATACAATGTCTCCCGAAGAAAAAATAAAGAACGAAATAATTCAGAATTTTGGTTATGCTTATAAAGCGTTCGGCCTTTCCAAAATAATGGGGCATGTTATTGCACTCTTAATGTTTTCTCCGGTTCCTCTTTCTCTGGATGAAATCTGTGAAAATCTAAATCGAAGTAAAGGACCTGTTAGTCAAATAATGAGGCGTCTTCGTGACAAAAATCTAATCCGTCGTGTTTGGCAACCCGCAGGTAGAAAAGATTATTACGAAATTCAGCCCGAAATATTTGAGAATGCTTTCCGGAATAATTTGGAGTTGGTAAAAAACAATACTCGTTTAGCACAATCTTTGAGTGAATCTGTAAAAAAAGAAAAATCGGAATCGTTAGACAAGCTTAGAGGAAGACTCAATGAGATGCATTTGTTTTATCTATTAATGGAAAAGCATTTTGAACGATTTTTAAATGAGTGGACAAAAGAAAGAAAAAAATCAATTACTAAGAAATAAATATTTTTTTGCAATTAACGTTTTAAATTTTTGAAAAAATAAAAACGTAGGATAACGAAAATGAAAAGATTGGAAGGAAAGGTTGCTGTAATTACGGGCGGAGTACAGGGAATTGGAAAAGCAACAGTCAAGAAATTTGCAGAGGAAGGTGCAATTGTTGTATTGTGGGATGTTATTGAAGATAAGGGTAAAGAATTTGTTAAACAACTGCATAACAAAGGATATGATGCGAATTTTCTAAAGGTGAATGTTGCTAAAGCCGAAGAAACAGAAAGTGCCGTCAATCAAATTATTGCACATCATAAAAGAATAGACATACTAATTAATAATGCGGGAATTACGAGAGATTCTACAATGAAAAAGATGTCTGTTAAACAATGGCAGCAGGTAATAGACGTAAACCTTACGGGAGTTTTTAATAGTACGAAGGCTGTTATTAAAGTAATGCTCGAACAACAGGGGGGAATTATTATAAATGCTTCTTCGGTAGTTGGACTATACGGGAACTTTGGACAGACAAATTACGTTGCAACAAAATCCGGTGTTATTGGAATGACCAAAGTTTGGGCGCGTGAGCTTGGACGTAAGGGAATTAGAGTAAATGCTGTAGCTCCCGGGTTTATTGCAACCGATATGGTAAAAGCAATGCCGGAGAATGTGATTAAAATGATGGAGGAAAAAACGCCGCTTGGACGTCTTGGTTCGCCGGAGGATATTGCAAATGCATATCTTTTCCTTTCAAGCGATGAAGCAAGTTTTATTAACGGTGCCGTGCTTTCTGTTGATGGAGGAATGGTACCATGATAACTTTGAGACAGTACAGAAAGTTAATTAAATAATCACTAATAATTAAGGAGGAAAAATTATGATTCGTAAAGCAACTTTCCTATTTATTTTTTTTCTGATTCTTATCGCCACAACCTATGGCGAACAGGGCAGCCTTAAAGGAACAGTAACTGAAGCTTCAACAGGTGCCCCATTAATAGGTGCTAATGTAATTTTAATAAATACAAATTATGGTGCGGCTACGGATATAAATGGAAACTTCAAAATATTAAATGTTCCTGCTGGAAATTATACAGTTAAAGTAACTTTTGTAGGCTATTTAACAATTACTAAAAAAGTAACTATTAAAGAAAATCAGGAAGTTGTGCTTAAACTTGAGATGAAAGAGACTTACATATTAGGTAATCAAGTTGTTGTAACAGCTACAAAAAAACCGGAAAAACTAACACAAGCTCCTGCTACTATTGATGTAATGACAGCAAAAGATATTGAAGAATTAACTATTAATCCGGGAGAATTAATGGCTCGTCAAAAAGGAGTTGATTATGTAAGAACCGGTGTTGAAGGAATGGGGATCAATATAAGAGGCTTTAACAGTGCATTTAATATAAAAAACCTTCAGATGAATGATAACCGTCTTGCTACTCTTATCGCAACCAGCTTACCGCTTGGTTCAATGGGTACAATAACAAAGGACGATATAGATCATGTGGAAGTTATATTGGGTCCCGCAGGTGCTTTATACGGACCTAATGCAAACAATGGATTAGTTAACACTATAACAAAAGATCCGCGTTATTCTCAAGGACTTACTCTTGCAGCAGCCGGCGGAAGTCAAAGTACTTTTAATGGCAGGCTTCGATATGCGAAGGTAGTAAATAAGAAATTTGCCTTTAAGCTAACAGGTAGTTACGCTCAAGGAATAGATTTCAATTATACTGACAGTGTTTACATTGGAACAAAAGGCTATCCTGAATTTGATTTAGACAGAAGATTCAATAATTCCAAACTTGCAGCTGGATTCTATTATACATTTAATCCTGGTTATGATTTTATCCTTACTTACGGATATAGTAACAGCAATAACCTTGGAGTAACGAATGCAGGCAGGAATCAAATTAAAGATTGGAAAATTAATATTCTTCAAGGAAGATTTGTATCCCCGCATATTTTCGCACAACTTTATCATACGTGGAGCAATACATCGGATACTTATGCATTAAATCAGAGAACACAAAATTATTATAGTTTCATAAACGCAGGTTTTACTCAACAGGAAGCTGCAAAACGTTCCTTTACCGAAGCGTGGGCAGGTAGCTCCCCATCAACAGGAATTACATTAAATAGAGGTTCGGTTTTTAAAGATGCATCAAGAAGATGGAATGGCGAAATCCAGTATAATCAAACATTCAGTAGTTTAAATGTTGTAACCGGTCTACAATGGCAGGAAGATATTGCCAATAGCAAGCATACATATCTATTGGATGCAAATGGGCCTATAAAACTCGATCAATATGGATTTTATGCACAGTTAGAATATCCTATAGCAAATTCCGGTTTAAAACTAATGGCTGCCGCACGAGGCGATCACCACGAGCTTTATGGGTTTAATTTTATACCTAAAGCGGGGATAACATACACAAGTCATGCCGGCACTTTTCGTGTAACTTATGGAAAGGGAATTGCTGCTCCTTCTATCTTAAATTTGAGTGCAAATATCTTCGGCGGATTGCTGCTCGGCAACGGTGAAGGTTTTACTTTAAGCAATGGAAAGAAAATTCCTAAATTGGTTGTTGAAACAATAAATTCGATTGAAACGGGTTATAAAGGAGTTATTGATAACAAACTTTATGTAGATGTTAATGCTTATTATAATATATCACAGAATTTCTTAAGCCCGGTTAAGAATATTGCAGATGCTGCTAATGGAGTTTTTGTTACAAAACGTGGTGGAACCCCGATCCAAGACATAATTCCAGGTACACCTGCAGTAGGTTCT
>BDSW01000041.1 GCA_002898175.1 bacterium BMS3Abin04 | reverse complement strand
AAAGCGTTCGTGATAGTGTAATAAAAGTTGAGCTGGATAACTTAGAAAAGAAAGTAAATCTATCGGAAAAAAACATGGAATTCCTTGCGGGTTTTTATGGACGGTTAGGTAACAGAGAAAAATATAATAAGTATAAAGAACTCTGCATAAAGAAATTCCCTAATTCCAAATTAGTTCAGAACGATGAATTTACAGCTTTCAGAATGGAGAAAAACTTAAAAGTTAAAGAGGCTAAGCTGAATGATTTTATTGAAAAATTTCCGCAAAGTAAGCTGATTACTAATATGTTTTACATCCTTATAAATGATCTTTCAAAGAAGAAAGAATACCTAAAGGCTGAAAATTTAATAAAAAGTTACCCTAAATATGCAGATGCCGAAATGTACAATTCCGTTGCTTGGTCAATGTATACAAGCGGGGCTATTTCTCCAATGGCAATAAATCTTGCAGCTACCGGAGTTAAACTTGCGCGTGAAGAAGTTAAGGCTCCTAAAACTGAAAAACCTGTTTACCTTACAGATAAACAATGGAAAGAATCTAAAGAAAGATCATTAGGTTATGTTTTGGATACTTACGGAAGTTTGCTAAGAAAGTCCGGCGAAAATGAAAAAGCGCTTTCCGCATGCAAAGAAGCTGTGTCTCTTACAAAAGAAAAACAAAGTGACTTAAATGAAAATTATATTGAGTGCCTTTTAAGTTCCGGTTATAAAGAGCAAGCGAAAAAATCTTTGGAGAAGTTTGTAAGTTCCGGAAACTATAATCAAAAGATGAAAGACGAATTAAAAAGTTTGTTCGTAGAATTAGGCGGAAGTAAAAAAGAATTAACCGGTTATATGCAAAAAATTGAAGGCGCTGCAAAGTCGAAACTCGTTGAAAAAATTAAAAAGGAATTAACCGAGTCACCGGCTCCCAAATTTACTCTTTCGGATTTGAAAGGAAAGAATGTTTCGTTGGATGACTTTAAAGGAAAAACAGTTATTCTTGATTTTTGGGCTACTTGGTGCGGACCGTGTAAAAAATCTTTCCCGGCGATGAAAATGGCTGTGGAAAAATTTAAAAACAATCCTAATGTTAAGTTTTTATTTGTAAATACCTGGGAGCGGGTAAAAGATAAAAAACAAAATGCTGCGGATTTTATTAAAAAGAATAATTATCCTTTTGAAGTTTTGATCGATAAAGAAAATAAAGTTGTAGCTGATTACAACGTTCCCGGTATCCCTACTAAGTTCATAATTGATAAAAACGGAAATATAAGATTTAAAAGTGTTGGATTCAGCGGAAAAGATGACGAGTTAGTTGAAGAGCTTAGTACGGTGATCGCTTTAGTAAAATAAATACCAGTTTAATGTTTTGTATGCTGAAGTTAGCCGAAGAAAATTTATAAAACACAAAATAATACTTGTTTATCTCTTGTAAAAACATAGATTTACAGTATGAAATTTTGTGAAGTTTTTCAATTTTAATGAATCGGGCAATTTAGAATAAGGAGTAATTATGGCAGTTATCAGACCCTTCAAAGCAGTTAGACCGGAGCCTCGTGTAGCGCATTTGGTTGCAAGTGTACCTTACGATGTGGTTAATAGAAAAGAGGCGGCGGAATTGGCAAAAGACAACCCCATTAATTTTTTAAGAGTAACCAGGTCTGAAATAGAATTAGATAAAAATATTGATGCTTACGATAAAAGAGTGTATGAAAAAGCTAAAGAAAATTTAGAACGAATTAAGAAAGAAGCTCCGTTAATTCAGGATGCAGAACCTCGCTTTTATTTTTACAGATTAGTTTGGGGCGACCAGACACAGGTCGGTATTGCCGCAACATTTTCGGTTGATGATTATAACCGGGATGTAATAATGAAGCATGAGAAAACGAGAAAAGTAAAAGAAGACGATAGAACAAATCACATTGTAACTACAGAAGCTCAAACCGGGGCAGTATTTTTAACTTATAAGGGAATTGATGCCGTAAATGAAATTGTAAATAAAGTTATGGATGAAATCGATCCGGTTTATGACTTTACTTCAAACGATTCTATTAGGCACACGGTTTGGGTAGTCCCTGAAGAATATAACGAAACAATTCAAAGTGAAATTGGAAAAGCAGAAAAACTTTACATTGCCGACGGTCACCACAGAGCAGCAAGCGCTGCCCGCGCTCAGCAAGTGAAAATGGAAGCTAATCCAAATCATACCGGAGAGGAAGAATATAATTTTTTCCTTGCCGTTTTATTTCCGGCAGAACAGCTTAAAATACTCCCTTACAACAGAGTTGTGTTTGATCTAAATGGAAATAGTGAAAGCGAATTTTTAGAAAAAGTTAAAACTAATTTTAACATCGAGCAACCGGGTCCCGCTTCTCCTCCGGCAAGAAAAAGTATATCTATGTATTTGAGCGGTAAATGGTATTTACTTAAACCTAATGAAAATGTAAAAAGCGGCAATACAATTGGTGAAAACCTTGATGTAGGAATTCTTCAAAATTATTTGCTTCATCCAATATTGGGAATTAAAGATCCGCGTACTAGTGATAGGATTGATTTTATCGGTGGTATAAGAGGAACGGAGGAATTGGAAAAGCTGGTCGATAGCGGGAAAGCGGTCGTGGCATTTTCTATGTACCCTGTTTCGGTTGACGATTTAATAAATATTTCAAATGCCGGTGAAACTATGCCGCCAAAGTCGACTTGGTTTGAGCCAAAACTAAGAGACGGATTGGTTGTTCATGTTATTTAACAATCATACTCTTAATCATAATCCGGCTACTGAAGAAGAGTAAGAATTAAGATTAAGAGGATAGGGTTAGAACTCTTAATCATACTCTTACTCATAATCTTAATCTGCTTAAAGGGAATGAGTACAAATTAAGATTAAGAAATTAAAAATAAATTTAGATTTAATAACATAAGGAAATTAAAAATGAAAGAACGAGCTTACAATTTTAATGCCGGACCGGCAGTTTTACCGGAAGAGGTTTTAAGAGAAGCACAGGAAAATTTATATTCTTATCCCGGAGCCGGAATGTCCGTGATGGAAATGAGTCACAGATCAAAAGAGTATAATGATATTTTTGTCGGAGCTCAAAATGATCTACGCAAATTATTGAACATTGGCGACAATTACAGTGTTTTATTTTTACAAGGCGGCGCAACTTTACAATTCTCAATGATTCCGTTAAACCTTATGCCTCCGAATAACAAAGCGGATTATATCAATACCGGTGCATGGTCTAAAAAAGCGATTAAAGAAGCCAAGCGCGTAGGAATAGTTAATGTTGTCGCTTCTTCGGAAGACACAAATTTTAATAGAATTCCTAAGCAAAACGAACTTAAATTAACTCCGGATGCTTCTTACGTACACTTTACTTCTAATAATACGATTATGGGAACTGAATTTAAAACGGAGCCGGAAGTTGGGAATGTCCCTCTGGTTTGTGACACTTCCTCCGATATGCTGCATAAAAAAATAGATGTAAATAAGTATGCATTAATATATGCGGGTGCACAAAAAAATATGGGTCCCGCCGGCGCTACTTTAGTAATTATTAGAAATGATATGCTGGAAAGGTCTTCCGATGATTTGCATACATACTTGAATTATAAAGTTCATCAGAGTAAAAATTCGCTTTACAATACTCCGCCGGCGTTTACTGTTTATGTAATTGGACTGGTATATAAATGGCTCTTGAATATGGGCGGACTAGATGTTATGTACAAAAGGAACCTGGAGAAAGCGGATATTCTTTATAGTTTTATTGATGAGAGCGATGGATATTATAAAGGTCATGCTGCAAAAGAAGACCGTTCGCTTATGAATGTAACTTTTAGAATGCCGAACGAAGATTTGGAGAAGAAATTTGTTGCCGAAGCTTTAGAAAAAGGATTTGTGGGATTAAAAGGCCATAGATCGGTTGGTGGATTAAGAGCATCAATTTATAATGCTTTTCCTAAAGCCGGAGTTGAAGCGTTGGTAGAATTCATGAAGGATTTTAAAGCTAAAAACTAGTTCGTGTTAAATACAAATAATAATTTTTAATAAAAGCCGGCTATACAAAATTCAACGTTTTGTCTTTTCCGGCTTTTAATTTTTAGTAGCATAATCATTTTTCAGAAAATGTTTGTAATATTATGTATTCAAATTCCCCAATTTATTCTTATCCGTCATTGTACGGATTAAAGAAATCATTAATGGGAGTGTTTTTATGAAAAGGTTTTTTGTAATTATTTTGTTAATACTTGTTGTTTCTGCTTGTTCGAAAGAAGAAGAACAAAAGCTGCAATTGTCCGCGCCCGAAGCTTTCGCGTATGATGTGGGAGGAAGTTGGGAACTGCATGTAACAACTATTGCAAAGGGATTTTCACAAAAAAAATCTTTTGCAAAATATGCGGCTAAACTAAGTTATACGCTCGATCTCATTACTCCATCAAACGATACGCTTAAAGCTCTCGTATCCGGTGTGGAAGAACGTTCGGAAGCCGAGCCTTTAGAAGATTTGGAACTTGAAGCACAAGCAGATTTGGATTCAACTTATACAACCGGGAAATATGAATGTATATTTAAAGTTAATGATAAACTATCGGGACAAACAGCAACGGTTAAGAAAGTATTAAAGTTGGGAGAAAATTAAATCCCGTTAAATTAAGTGTACAACTTTTTCTACGTTGCTAAGCAATTCGCCGTTTGTAATAATGCTAATTAACTTTTCCAAATCTTCGTACAGAATTCTATCATGCTCCAACGGTTTAACATACTTGCGAATTGTCTTATAAGCTTCGGAAGTTCCCTTTCCGCACTTTAAAGGTTTTAGGAATTCAATGCCTTGCGCAGCTGTCAGCAATTCTATGGCAATTACTTTTTGAACATTTCCGAGAATATCAAAGCATTTTCTTGCAGCAATTGAACCCATTGAATTGTGATCTTCTTGATTTGCCGAAGTTGGGATTGAATCGACACTTGCCGGATGAGCAAGGACTTTATTTTCCGAAACCAAAGCTGCCGCAGTGTATTGTGCTATCATCAGACCTGAATTTAATCCGCCTTTTTTAGTAAGGAATCTTGGTAAATTACTTAACGAACCGTTTACAAGCCGTTCCGTCCTTCGTTCCGATACATTAGCAAGTTCGGAAAGTGCAATTGCCATAAAATCCATTACCAGTGCAATCGGCTGACCGTGAAAATTTCCTCCTTCCAAATGATCGCCCTCATCGGGAAAAATTAAAGGATTATCGTTGACCGAATTTAACTCAATTTCAACTTTGGAGCAGACATAATCTGTTGTATCACGTGAAGCTCCGTGGATCTGGGGGATACAGCGAATTGAATATGAATCCTGAACTCGCGGATCATTTTTAAGATGGGATTTTCGTATTTCACTATTCTTAATTAAACTCAGCATATTTTTTGCCGTGGTTATTTGTCCCGGATACGGACGAAGTTTGTGTAAGCGTAAATCATAAGCTTTATCAGTAGCTCTTAATGCTTCGTGACTAAGCGCAGCGCAAATATCGGCAGTTTTAATTAATTCCTTTGCCCGCAGACAAATAAACGATGCAAACGCTGTCATCATTTGAGTTCCGTTAATTAAGGCTAAACCTTCTTTTGCAGCAAGTTTAACAGGAGTTAAGTTAAACTTTTTCATTGCAGCTTTCGAAGAAATTATTCTAGTTCTTTCCGCAAGTGGATTGTTAATATCTTTTATTATCTGAACCTTACCTTTTCCTATTAGCGCTAAAACCAAATGTGCAAGCGGCGCCAAATCTCCGCTTGAACCAACAGAGCCTTGTGAAGGAATGACCGGAATAATATCATTATTTATAAAGTTAATTAATAACTCAAGGGTTAATAAACGAATTCCGGAATGACCGCGTGCTAAAGCATTTATACGAAGGAGCATCATTATTTTTACAATAAAAGGAGGCAGCTGTTTTCCAACTCCGGCGGAATGGCTTACTATAAGGTTTTTCTGCAGCTGTGCTAAATTTTTGTTGGAAATTTTTACATTGGCAAATTCACCGAAGCCGGTTGTTACACCATATATTATTTCGTCGGTCTCGACCCATTTATCAATTAAAGCTCTGGCGCGTTTTACTTTTTTCTCGGCTTCTGCGGTTAGCTTTACCACAGGGTTTTCTTTTAAGAAGAAATCAATTTTTTTTAGTGTTAATGATTTACCGTTGATATACAATATTTTTCTTTTCATTATTCTTCCTTTTTAACAAACTAAATTCCTTTGAGAGGCTTAGTTTGTGTTAAGCAAATTTTCTATCCTGTTATTATTTTCTATGCTTGTTTTATATTTAATTTTGCAAAGATCATCTTCATAGTTTATAGATATTACTTCAGCTAATTTATGAATTTTTGATATTAGTTTTGAATTGGTAATAGGAAGCTTAATTGTTTTTTCAACAAAGTTATGCTCGTACAAATCAAGTAATAAGGTTTCTAATTTTTTTATGTTCATTCCCCGTTCTGCCGAAATAACAATGCATTGCGCAAATTTATTATTTACATATTTGATAACCGATTTGTTTTCCAGTAAATCAACTTTATTAAATACTTTTATCTGGGGTTTCTTTTCACAGTGTAATTCTTTTAAAGTTTTTTCAACAATCTTTATGTGATCTTCAAAAAACGGATTGGATATATCTATTACGTGTAGAATAAAATCGGCTTCCCGCACAACATCTAAAGTACTTTTGAAAGATGCAACAAGATGGTGCGGGAGTTTTCTAATAAAACCGACTGTGTCGCTGATGAGTAATTCCTTATTTTTACCAAGTGCTAATGAACGGGTAGTCGAATCCAAAGTTGCGAAAAGTTTATTCTCAACTAAAACATCAGCTTTGGTAAGCCTGTTAATAAGCGTAGATTTTCCGGCGTTGGTATAGCCTACAAGTGAGACTTTAATATGGTTTTTCCGCGCAAGACTTTTGGTTGTTTGCTGCGAATCTATTTTTACCAGCTTCTCCTTTAGCTTTGCTATTCGTGTTCTTATTATTCTTCTATCGGTTTCAATTTGTGTCTCGCCCGGGCCTTTAGTCCCGATGCCGCCGTACTGCTTCGATAAATGTGTCCATGCACGTGTTAATCTCGGAAGCATATATTGAAGCTGTGCAAGTTCAACTTGAGTTTTTGCCTGTCTCGTTTTAGCATGGGATGCAAAAATATCAAGAATCAGTCCGCTGCGGTCTAATATTTTTCTGTCTATTAATCGCTCCAAATTTCTAACTTGTGTAGAATTTAAGTCATCGTCAAAAATGATTAGGGAAATATCATTAAGCTCAGCCAATTCTGCAATTTCTTCGGCTTTGCCTTTCCCTATAAAATAAGCCGGATCAACTCTGCTTCTTTCCTGGATAATTTTGATAATTGTTTCCCCGCCTGCCGTAGCCGTAAGCATTTCCAGCTCATTTAGATATTCCGCAACTCTCTCTTTTGAAATATCTCTGGTTTTTACGGCAATAAGAATTGCGCGTTCTGTTTTGTCTTGTTGAATTTCTTGCATTACTTAAAAATATAGTTGTTAAAAATTATTATTCCGTTGTTTAATCCATATCTTTCTTGGAGCTTTTAGAAACCATCATTTCTATAATTGCTAAAATGAAAGCAAGTATAATAAAATATTTCCACAGCTCCGTGCCGAATCTGGATTGGTAAATTTTACTTCTGAAATCTTCATTCGTATTTAAACTAATAATTCTGTCGCGGAAATGTAATTTATTTATATACTTTTCAAAATCTTTACTGTTTAGATAATTAAGAACGGATTCGTCCGGATTGATATTTACATCGGCATAATCAATTAATTTATCGCCTGAAAAGAACTTGTAAGTTCCTACCAAATCTGTTCTATCATAATCCAAAAACTTTTTCCGTTCCTCAAGATCAATATCAAGGAATTCCATTTGTTTACCGGGACGCACAACTTTAATTTGAGGAAGAATTACTTTACTGAGATTAACATCAATTTTATTCCCGGCAATTACACTTTTTGCAGTTCTGTTTTTGGATGTTAAGTAGAAAATTAATTTATTCATTAACGGAGCAAATATTCCTTTGATAGGGAAGTTGCTCCAGCTCAACACCGGCGCAGCATTGAACAGCATTACCTTTCCCGATTTTATTTGAAACTCGCTTAGGAAAGAGCTTTTATCAATTAAAGAGATAATAGTTTTCCCTTTTCCCGAAGGTTCTGTCTTAAAGAAATGATAAATCTCCGGTGAATCCAATTGGGGTTTGGAGCCTTTTTGAAAAATGTTGGAAAAGACCGGATGCTTAAAGTTGACTTTATCAAAAAGCATCGGCTGCTGCGAACCGTGATTAATTTGTACTTCGGCAGATGCGGAGGGGAGTCCGATTGCTTTGCAGAGATTATTAAACTGCAGTAATGTTGAGTTACTCCCGGGCATTAAAATTAAATTTCCGCCGCCGTTTACAAAGTTTCTAATTCTATCGTAATTATTCAATAATTTAAAGCCTATAATTATTACAACATCGAATTGTTTAAGATTAAAAGCATTTATCTGTGTGAGCTTTATACTTTTTAATTTAATATAATCAGATAGATTATTACTCAATGCTGTGTTAACATATTCGGTATCACCGGGATTATCTGCCGCAACAAGTACGGAAATTTGCTTGGGGACGTAAATACCGGCGAAGTATTTATTGTCTTGTAAAATATCGTCTTCTTCGGTTTCCGAAATAATTTCAAGAAATCCGGATTCTTTTAATGTGGTTTCAAAATTCACTTGTTTTGTTTCGTTCGGATTAAGATTTATGCTTGCCTGGGCTTTCCTTTTACCATTTATAAACAAAGATAAGATTGAGTTGCGTACGATTTGTTTAGAATTATTTCTTATGGTTGAAGTGAAACTAATGGGCTTATTAATTTCATAAATTTGATTGTTAACAGTAAGGTTTTTATTTGTAAGATTTTGTACATCTTTCCCGTTAAATGCGAAGGTATAAACTCTTGTGTTTTTATCGAACAAAGATTTTCCCATTTCTGTCGTATCAATTTTCTCGGGGAAATTAAATTTTTGAAAGTCCGAGAGGATGTAAACTTCCTTATTAAAATTCTGCGAGTTATTAATTATTGCTGATGCTTCATTTAATGCATCGGTTAACGGATGGCTTATATATGATATTTTGGTTTCGTTAATTTTGTTTATCAATTTAGGTTTTTGGGAAGTGAGTGTCTGTTCACCGGATTTCGGGTACGATGTGAGAATTACAGCTGCTTCATCACCGTTCTGCATATTTTCTATTAATTCCTTTGCGTTTTTTTTAGCCTGGTTTAAGTATGAACCTTTTTCGTTAATAACGCTCATACTGTATGAATTATCAAGAATTATTACGGCAGTTGTTTTTGCGGTTGAAGAGGCACTGCCGAGTGAAAAATGTTTTATTGTTGGTCTTGCAAAAGCTGCTACGAGGAAGACAATTATTAAAACTCTTAAAGCAAGCAGAAGCCATTGCTTAACTTTAATTTTCCGGATTTTAGATTTTTGCAGTTCTTTTAGAAAAAGAAGCGTGCTGAATTCAACTTTTTTTAATTTCCTTAAATTAAACAGATGTATTAAAATTGGAATAACTGCGGCTATTAATCCTAATAATACAGCCGGATTTAAAAATACCATATAAATAAACCTTGCATATTTCTAACCTTAATACGATTCTTAAGAAATTAATGTTCCGGTTAAAAATAACAAAAAAGAAGTAGATTAGCTTGAGAAAGGATGAATAATATAAACCAAGTTCCATGTAGGAACTTGGTTTATGGAATAATAAATAAGAAATTTTAGTTAAAGATATAACGCAAGCCTACCTGCATTTGCCAACGAGAAAGCAAGCTTGGATCGTTTATATAAGTTTCCTGAGCTCCGCCTTTGTAATTAAATACCGGCGCTCCATCGGGAATATTGTTGTTGGGATCGTCGTCAAATCTTACTAATTCCAAAGGTGAAGTGGCGGAGGAACTTGCAACTTTTCTAACTCCCCAATTAGAGTTTAATAAATTAGGAACATTTAATATATCAACACTTAATTGGAAAGTGTGTTTTTGGCTTCCGAGCATAAAAGAGAAGTCTTGCAGGATTCTTAAATCTATATTAAAATACCAAGGATTAACCGCACCGAACCTGTCTGCAATTTGACCGCGATGAGAACTTAAGTAATCATCCTGTGTAATGAATTGGTTAAATATATTCCATTGGTCTTGCGGTGTAACGGTTTTCCCGGTTGCATCTGTATATGAATCAAAAAAGATTTCATTCTGATTTCTTGGAATATAAACCAAATCGTTTCCGCCGCTTCCGTCGCCGTTAACATCACCTGCGTAAGTGAACGAATACTTATTTCCGCCTGCGCCGGCAAATCTGTTGCCCTCGCCGATTTCCATAAATAAACCGAAACTTGTGGCGAATGTTTCGTTCCATTCTTTTCTGTATGTTGCTCCGCCTATAATGCGGTGTGTTTGACCGAATTCCGAATTACTTAGTTGGGGTTTGTTCGGGTCGCCTTTAACGGGGTTCTCCGACCAAAGAACGCTTGCTATTTCAGTAGACTTCATTAAGTTTTTAGCTTTTGTATAGCTGTAAGCCAAAGTTGTATATAGTCCCGAATCGAATCTTTTACGTAATTGTGCGGTTATGTTGTAATTATAACCCTCATTCGAATTATCAATAATATAAGCTCCCGCTCCGCCGTCGGGGTTTAATTCATGATTTCCCGTAGCATCCGTATAATACGGTCTGTGATCAATGGGTAAGAATCTTTGCGGTTTTTGTAAGTCGGCGTTTCTAACATAAATTGAATTTATATCCTTACCGTAAATTACTTCCAAAGTACCTAAAATACCACCGGGAAGTTTATGATCAATCGCCAAGTTTGTAGTCCAAACCTGAGGCCACTTAAAATCACTAACCATAGCGTTTAAATCAAACGACTGTTCGAGAGTTGAGTTATCTTTTGTTAATATCGGCGGTGCGGCAGGGTAAAGATTAGGATTAGCGCCCGGGTTGGAAATAACGTTTCCTATCCAAACAAAAGGAACTCTACCGGTAAAAATCCCGGTCCCGCCTCTTAATTGAGTCGATCTATCGCCTGTTAAGTCTAAATTAAAACCGATTCGAGGTGAGAACAAGGGAGTAGCTCCGGCAAGTTTGCTCTGGTCTACTTTTTCCGGGTTGTCGTTTTCATCCAACAATGTTAATGATCTTGAGAAAGGATTATCTACCGGATCTGTAAAATACATTGGTATATCAACCCTTAAACCGGCAGTAAGGCTTAGTCTTTCTGTTGCTAAGAATTCATCTTGTGCATAAAATGCCAATTGCCCAACATTAATAAATTCACCTTTGTACAAACCTTTACCAACCATTTGATTAAACTTAATCGGTCCGTTCGGGTTATTCGGGTCTGTCTGATCAAAGAAATCTTTTAGTGAAAAGAATGTACTTCCTTCAGGTATACCGTCGCCTTGGAAATCAACGAAGTAAGGTAAAAAGAATACACCATTTCTAAAAATGTTAAATGAATTAAAGAAATGGAAATAGTCGAATGTTGTTCCAACTGTAAACACATGTTTTCCGTAATAATAACTAAAGTTATCGGTAAACTGCAGAACGTCTTGATCCAAGATATTATGATCCGAAAACGGTTCCTCACCCAGCGTGGTATATGTTATACCGTTTTCTGCAATATCTATTGTCGGGAAAGGTCTGCTAAACGGATCTCTGTAATCGCGGAAACGGTTATAGCTGGCAAAAAATCTGTTGGAAAACGTTTTTGCCCTGCTGTTAAGTTCCAATGCGAAAGAGTTAAGTCTGTTGTTTATACGATAGCCGGAATTTTGGAAAGGCAAGCTGTTTTCGTTAGGCCCGCGGCCTGTTCCATTTGGGCTGAGAACAAACGGGTAAGGAGGTAATCCTCTTCGTGCATCCAAACGGTTAAATCTAAAAGTTAAGTTGTTGTTCTCGTTTATATTCCAATCAAGCTTAATCAATAACTTTTCGTTATTGGTCGAATGTACATATCCTTGATAAGGGCCGGTATCGTAGCCGTAAACGTTTTTCATTCTTTGTCTGATCGAATCCATTACAGAGGCACGCACTCTTGAAATGCCGAATTTAGATTGACCGTTATTACTGGCAAGGAAATTAGTTCCCGGGTCATCTCTTCTTACAATTTCTCCGTTGATGAAGAAGAAGAGTTTATCTTTTATAATCGGTCCGCCGACTGCAATACCCGATTGATTAAAAGAAAGGTCGGGATTAGCAATTACATCTTTCCCTGCAACTTTATTTCCTATCAAGCTTTCATTTCTCATAAAGTTGTAGGCGGTGGCTTTTAGCCGGTTGGTTCCGCTTTTGGTAACAGTATTTATTCCGGCTCCTGTAAATCCGCCTTCTCGAACATCATAGGGAGCAATGGAAACTTGCACCTGTTCAACTGCATCGTAAGGGACAGGTTCGGCGTTTGCTTGTCCGCCCGGAGCGGGATCATCAAGACCGAAAGGGTTATTAAAATATGAACCGTCAAGTGAAATATTATTGTATAACCAGTTTTTCCCGGCAAAGCTAAAGTTACCGTCACTTCTTGGGTCCAGTCTTGTTAAATCTCTAGTACTTCTTTTAATAGACGGAAGTTCTTGTACTTGTTTAGGACTTATAAATGTTTCTGCCCCGGTTCTGTTGCTGTTCAATACGGCATTTTTTTCTGCCGAAACGGTAATTTCGCCAAGTTTTACCGACTTACTTGCAAGCTTAAAATCAAGTCGCAGCTTCTCGCCTATACTAAGAAAAATATTAGTCTCTTTTTGCTTATTATATCCAACATAGGAAATGGTAATTTCGTAGGGTCCTCCAATTTTCATATTCGGTAAGTTATACAAACCGCTTGTTCTTGAAGAAGTTCCGTACTGTGTTCCGCTGGGTATATGAACGGCAATTATGTTTGCACCGGGGAGCGGGTTTCCCTCGGCGTCCGTTACAATACCATTGATAGAACCCGTTGTAACACCTTGTGCAAGTAAAGTCGAAATTACTCCACTGAAAAGTAGAATAATAAAAATAAATGCAGAATTTTTTTTCTTCATATGTACTCCTTTTGGTATTTAGTTAAAAAAAAATGATTTAGTAAATTTTTCAATGTATTTCACTATTAATAAATTGTTTTTTGTTTTACGTACCAAATTATTCTTTCATTCGATGGAGGAGGGATAATTTTTGTATAACAAAAATTGATAAATAAAGATAAATAAAAATTGATAAATAAGGCTTGATTTTTTTAAAATTAATTTAACTTATATGCCTTTGATAAATTTTTATTGTTCGATTAATCAGAATTTTAATATCAAAATGTTTAATCGCTCGTGTACGTGCATTTTTTCCTAGTTCGGTGCGTTTACCAGGTGAATTGATTAAAATTTCTAATTTCTCGGCTAAATCATCCCCGTTTTTATTCTGGAATAATAGACCGGTTTTCTCGTTAATAACAATATCAAGAATTCCATTAGCATTTGAACTAACATTGGGTTTAGCCATTGACATAGCTTCAACTAAAGCTATTCCAAAAGCTTCGGAATGTGAAGGGAAAGCAAAAACATCCATTGCATCTAATACGTCAACCGTATCTTTTCTAAATCCCGTAAAAATTACATGCTTTTCGAGTTTGTATTCTTTCACTAAGTTTTTAATTTTATTAAAATAATCTTTTTCTCCTCGACTGGCTTCGCCTACTAAAAGAAAGATTAAGTTCGCATGTTTTTTAATTAAATTTTTTGCAGCATAAAGAAATTCCTCGTGACCTTTGCCCCAAGTAAAACGTGCCATCATTCCTATTACAATTTTATTGTTATCAATACCAAATTCTTCTCTTACTCTTTTTGCTTTTTGAGGTGAAAATATTTCCGTATCTATTCCATCATAAAGAATCTCTATTTTTTCTTCTGTCAATGGAGTCGTTTCCAAAAGGTTGTTTTTTATTATTGTACTTATTGCAAATGCCGTAGTTACTCGCTTATATAATAGTTTGTGTAAAAAGTCTTTTTTTGAAATGAACGAACCGACATGTTTTGTTAAAAAAAGAGGTATTTGAGAGTTTGCAAATTTTAAAGCAGGCACTAAGTGCCAAAGATCTTTTGATGCATGTGTGTGGACTAAATTATAATTCCCGAATTTAATTATCCTGGAAAGTTTTATCGTTTCAACGGGATTGAAATATCCTTTTGCTCCGTAATTAATAACCGGAACTCCTATTTCTTTAGCTTCACGGAAAATTTTAGAATTTGGATAACAAAGAAGATTTACGGATATGTTTTTGTTCATCAATTGCCGGGCGGACGTAATTGTGTACATTTCCATTCCTCCCCAGCTAAGCGAAAGGCATGTATAAAGAACTTTCATCAATATATCTTTTTGATATTAGCGCTTTTAAAATAATGAAGTAAAATTTCGTCAAATTTATAACCCATTTCACTCATTACTGCGGCTCCAATTTGGCAAAGCCCAACACCATGCCCCCATCCGGCACCGGTTAAAATAAATCTTTGCGGAATTCCATCTACAATATTTTCTCTATCTACAACAAATGCAGAGCTATACAAATGTGTATCGGATAGAATTTTTCTGACGTACAATTCTTTACCTACAGTTAGAGTTTTATCCGAACCGATGATTTTGAGTTTTATTATTCTACCCGACTCACCTCTTTCAATGGGAATTAAATCGATAATATTACCAAAGTCAAAATCACTTTTGGTATTTATCAGCTCAGCTATTTCATTTTGTGTGTATTCTACCTTCCATCTATAAAAATCTGTTGTTTCTTGGTCATATTCCAGCAAAACCGTAGAAAGAATTTTTCTATCGGTCGTATTACAAAATGCGGGAGGTGAATTCCGTATCCATTTCTCGGCAGCGGTTTCCTTTTTCAAATCAAGGTCGTAACCGTCCGGTTCAAATTTATAGTCAATTATTTTCGTTAAGTACGGTTTGGGTTCCGGTTCCCAAACATTTTCGAATGCTTCCGAAATTCCGCCGCAAGATTTTGAAAACCTGGTATCACAAAGTTTGTTATTGTACATTAGAACCAAACCTACCGTGTCCTTAATTGCATCTTGTGCATTGTGCGCCGTAAGTTTTGTAATTCCTTGATATCTTTGGCAATGGTCATCGGCGCAAACATCGTAAAGTGTATGATCTTCTCTATCATACCACTTAATAAGTTCAGTTTCACTTAGTATTTCGGATTTGTAAGCAGCGTCTTTTGCCTTAAATTGTTCGCTTTTTTCAATTTGAGCCAATAACCAGCTTCTTGATATAATTGCATGAGCTTTTAGAAGTTCCGGCGGACTTGTTGCACTCATTTCAGAAGAAATTACGCTGGTAAGATAATGCTCAACCGGCAGTATATTAACCGTAGTCAATAATCCTTTATCTATTATAAATTTTAACGAACCAAGGAACCTCTGATTTTCTTTTTTTTCCCAATGAAATCGTTTACCGATTATTACATCACGCAAAACAAATGAATTGGATTCAAAATCATCAGGCACCAGGATAGTATTATTATCAAGTTTGGTTTTATCTTTCCCGTTATCAAGTATTATTTTATCGTTTTCAATATAAGCCGTGTATTTCCCGTTAAAATATTGGTAAGTGTCGGAGGTTATAAAATTACCGTAGAAAACTATTTTAATCTCTTTATCGGATAGAATGCCGACGCTTACTTCAGGTTGCTGCATAGTTAGTACCATATAATTTGTGCAAGAGTCTAAAAAATACAAAAATAACGTTTAATCTATAAAAATACTTTTACTAAAACATTTATTATAATTGTAAATTTTTTTGAATTTAAAAAAAACGGTTTATTATTTTAAATAAAATATTTAAATTAGGATAAAGATTTTCTTAATGTTTTATTTACATAAGATTTATGAATAATAAAAGTAAATTCATAATATTAATCATTTCAGCATTATCTTTTCCTTTACACAGTTCAAGTGCCCAAACAGATGCAAATTTAATTTTAAGCGAAGTAATGTTTAGACCCGCGGCATCTAATAGTGAATTTATCGAAATTTACAACCCTTTAACTAATAGTCCGGTAGACTTATCCGGTTTTACCATAAAGTATCAAACATCTTCACCGGATTCAGTTATTGAGTTAGACAACGGGACTATTCTTAACTCCGGTCAATTTGCCGTGATATTTGAAGGCGACTATGATTTTGGAGCGGGAATTTACAAAGACATTATTCCTTCGTCGGCTCTGGTTCTAAAGATTAACGATAATGCTTTTGGCAGTTCGGGTATGTCAAATTCCGGTAATAGAACAATAAGGTTGATCAATTCAAACCGAGACACAATCGCTGTTTATACATATTCAGCAAATAATGGAGCCGGTATTTCGGACGAAAAAATAATTTTAAACAAAAATAACGGGAATACTAACTGGAAAAATTCTTTGGTTCAGAACGGAACTCCAGGATTTAAAAATTCCGTATCGCCTAAGAAGTTGGATATTGCAGTAGAAGATGTGAAAATATTTCCAATCTTTCCGGTTGCCGGAGATAGCGTTTTGATTGAGGCGAAAATTAAAAATTTAGGAATTTTGCCTTCGGATATGTTTACGGTTAAAATTTATTATGACTTAAATTTAGATGAAATTGGTCAGGGCGGCGAACTTTTAAAAGAAGAAAATTTTAACAGCTTGGCTGCCGGGGATTCGATTTATATAAGCACTTCAATAGGTAATGTGAAACCCGGGAAAAATAATGTAATTGTCAAAGTTGCTATGAATAATGATGAAGATAGTTCAAATGATGAACTTATTAAATCTTTTACAGCCGCTAACAGTCTTATCAATTTTAACGATGTTGTTATTAATGAGATAATGTATAAACCGTCTGCTGAGGAACCTGAATGGATTGAACTGTTTAATAGAAGCGATAGTTCAATTAATCTTAAAAATTGGAAATTAACCGACAATACTTCGTTAAGCTTGATATCGGAAGATAATTTAATTTTAGGGTCGAACGAATATTTAGTATTAAGTGACAACGAATTAATAAGCAATTTCTACCAAATCCCGTCACAAATAAAAGTAATTAATCTGCCTTCACTTAATAATAACGGTGATGTTATAATAATTAAAGACTCCGTGGATAGAATAATTGACAGCGTTAAGTATTTACCCGTTTGGGGCGGTAATAACGGAACTTCCTTAGAAAGAATATCTGCGTGGCAAACGAGCAACGAAAAAGAAAATTGGAAAAGTTCATTGAGCAAATTTAAGGCTACACCCGGCTATATCAATTCCGTTACTCAAAAAGAATACGACCTGGCGGCTGAGGATATTGAGTTTTCTCCCCAGTTTCCTTTCGTAAATGATACTGTTGCTGTTTCTGCGGTTATAAACAATATAGGAAAATTAGCTGCCACTTTTAGTATTAAATTGTCAGAAGACACAAATCCGGATTCCACTTTTGTGCGACTCATTGAAACTTCTGAAGATCTAACTTTGCCTCCGGGAGATTCCCTGCTTTATAATTTTAATTATACAATTAAAAAAATAAATAATAAAAAAACATTTGAAATTTTAATTTCATCAGGAGAAGACCAAGATACAAGTAACAATAGCTTTGTTAAATCAATTGAGCCCGGCTTCCCGCCGAAGTCTGTTGTAATAAACGAAGTAATGTATGATCCCGTTAACGGTGAACCGGAATGGATTGAATTTTATAACAACACGGCTAAAAAAATAAATCTATCCGGTTGGTCTATTAAAGATGTTTTTACTACTCCGGTTTCAAAAAAGATAAATGAAAGTGCTGAAATTTTACCCGGTTCCTTTTTTGTTATTACTAAAAGTCTGTCGATACTTAATTATCATAGAATTATTCCCGCTCCGTTATTAAAGTTAAATTTTGCAAATTTGAATAATGATGTTGACGGAGTAGTTTTAGTTGATGACCGCGGAATAACTATTGATTCAATGCTTTATGATAATTCTGTGAACGGACAAAAAGGTAGTTCGTTAGAAAGAATAAATTCAGTTGAATCCTCTACAGAAATTTATAACTGGAAACCGTCGGTCGATATTGAACTAAGTACACCCGGTAGAATAAATAGTGTGACTTCCAAAAACTATGATTTAACTTTCGGCAACATACATGTGGTTCCCCGCTTTCCACTTCCCGATGAAGAAGTTAGTATTTCTGTAATCGTAAAGAATGATGGGCTTAAAAATGCGGATAACTTCAATGTTAACTTTTACTACGGAACAGATTATCCAAATACTACTTTAGAAAAAATTAATGGGCTTTCTTTACTTCCGGGGGATTCGTTAAAGGTTACGACTCATAATACTTTTCTAATTCAGGATACGATTGTTGTTGCAGCACAAATTACTTGGCAAAACGATGAAGATACGTTAAATAATTTTCTCAAAAAGGAAATTGCATCCGGATATGCACGCCGAACAATCCTGATAAATGAAATAATGTATAATCCAAAAGCAGGTTCGCCCGAATGGGTTGAGTGTGTTAATAACTTGGACCAAACAGTTAACCTCAAAGATTGGCAAATAAGCGATTTGCTTTCAAAACCGACAAGAGATCTAATTACTTTTAACGATAATTTTATTAAACCGGGCGAATATTTTATTATTACTACCGATACGGCATTAATTTCTTTTCCCAAGGATGTAAAGCTTTTTCAATCCTCCTTTGGAAAGTTAGGCAACACGGAAGACGGAGTTATGATTTTTGATTTTAGAGGAGCTGTAATTGATAGTGTTAAATATAATTCAAACTGGGGCGGGAGTTCAGGCGTTTCTCTTGAGCGTCTCTCGCTAAGTAATATGTCAAACGATAGCTTAAATTGGTCTTCCTCTTTGGATTCGAACGGCAGCACTCCGGGTAAGACAAATTCCATTGTAAATGCAGAAGCTTATAACTTTAATAATTTGATTATAAATGAAATTATGTACGATCCAAATAAAGATAATTCTGAATTTATTGAGCTTTATAATATATCGAATAATGATATTGAGCTCGGAGGATGGAAGTTTACAAACAATTCAGGTTTGCTTCTACCATTGACTTCAGGTAGTAAAACACTTAAACCTAAGGAATATTTTTTGGTAGCAGCGGATTCATCTGTGTTTAATAATTATGCATGGCTAAATCAGTCGGCAAATATTACTATTACAGCTAAAAATTCACTTGCTTTAACCAATCAATCCGGATTTATAAAAATATCGGATATATACGGGAATCTAATTGATTCTGTTTTTTATAATTCCGATTGGAATAATGGAAATATTCTTGATACGAAAAATAGATCCTTGGAAAGAATTAACCCCGGAATTAATTCTAATGATGCTGATAATTGGAGTACTTCGGTTGCTCGAAGCGGAGGGACACCGCTGAGGTCCAATTCTATATTTGTTGGTAATGTCACTTCAAATTCTAGTCTTAGCTTTGTTCCCAATCCATTTTCACCCGACAATGACGGCTTTGAGGATTTTTGTTTAATAAATTATAATTTAACTCAACCTGTTGCACAAATAAGAATAAGAATTTTCGACAGCAAAGGAAGATTAGTTAGAACATTAATAAATAATGATCCAAGCGGAGCAAAAGGTACAATAATTTTTAACGGTTTAAATGATAACGGTAATCCGCTTAGGATCGGAATTTATATTGTTTTGTTAGAGGCTGTAAATAATTCGTCTGGTATAGTGGAAAGTTTAAAAGGCGCTGTTGTAGTAGCAAGAAAATTATAAGTTTTGGATTGCACAAAGAAGTCTAAATATTGTTGTATTTTTATAATGTAAAACCGTAATAAAAATAACAATTGTTCGACAGTTTTATATTTTAGTATTGTTGTTTTTATTTTTAATTGATATTTTGGTTATATAAAACAAATAAAAAAGAGGGAAAAATGGCTATCAGAAAGAAGTATTTAAAAACAAAAGACCTTTGTAAGGTTACATTTAACGTGCCTCCGGAGTTAGGTAAAAAATTTGAAGAAGCTTGCTTAGTCGGAGATTTTAATAATTGGGACATTCATGCAACACCAATGAAAAAATTAAAAAAAGATAAGTCTTTTACAGTTACGATGAGTTTACTAAAAGGCAAAGAATATGAGTTCCGTTATTTGCTGGACGGGGAAACTTGGATAAACGATAAAGAAGCCGATAAACATGTTCCTACTTATTACCCCGATGCTGAAAATTCTGTAATTTCTGTATAAGTACTCCAAATTTTTTTATTTCCGGAATGGTTTATTGAAGGAGCAAAATGAAAGCTGTTTGGAACGATATTGTTCTGGCGGAAAGCGATGAAACCGTTTCTGTCGAAGGTAATCAATACTTTCCGCCGGATTCTGTAAATATGGAATTCCTAAATAAAAGTCACACGCATACTACTTGTCCATGGAAAGGGGAAGCAAATTATTATGATATTGTTGTAAATGACCAAGTTAACCGTGACGCCGCTTGGTATTATCCTAATCCTAAAGATGCCGCAAAACCGATTAGGGGTTATATCGCATTCTGGAAAGGCGTGAAAATAAGCAATTAAACTACATTGTTGTTGGTTCTGAAAAATTTTGAAAAGCAATAAATTTTGCTCATGGTAAATTTCGCATAAATTAGTTTTTAATCCTTCCTGCTGAATTAAGAAAATTGTCTCAATAATGAATATGTCATTAATATTAAGGAGGAAAGTTATGCAAACCTTTATTCTACTCACTAAATTATCTCCGGAATCGTTAAAGCAAATTAAGGACAGACCTGAATTGGGGCGGGTTTGGCTTGAACAAGTTAAAGAAAAGTGTCCTGAAGTTAAGTTTATTTCTCATTTTGCTTTGTTGGGTAAATATGACTTCATGGATATTTATGAAGCTCCCGATGTTGAAACAGCAGCTAAAGTTTCTATGATTGGACTTGCGAACGGAGCATTTTTTGCAGAAAGTTTAATTGCTTTCCCGTATAAAAAGTTTTCGGAGTTAACAAAAGAGATCTAACAAACGTTTTGTAAAGCGAAAGTTCTCTTTCGCTGTTACTGAATAATCTTTGGGGATTAAAGTATAGTTATATTAAGTCCTGTCGGGCAGTATTATTCACATATTTGTTCTTTTATCTTTTGCGCCCGGTAAAGATATGTCTCTTGAGTTCTTTGAGAAAATCCATGCAATTGCATATTCTCTTTCATACGGTTGATTATTTCTGTGTACATCGTATATACCTCAAATTTGTTTATAAAATTGCGTTTGTTAAATTTATCGGAAACATATAATTTGCAACGCCGCTATACCTTCGTAAAATTAATTTCTTGACTTTTTTATTGGTATTGCATATAATACCTTTATGAAAAAACTAAAAATTGTTATTGATACTAATGTTATTGTTTCTGCATTAAAATCACGAAATGGTTTTTCTTTTAAGCTATTGTCAATTATTGACGATAGTCGTTTTAGTGTTTTTATTTCAGTACCACTAATATTAGAATATGAAGATGTTATAAAAAGGAGTAAGTCTCAAATTAAACTTAATTTCACTGAAATTAATAATATTTTAGATTATATCTGTTTAATTGGGAAGAAAAGAAAAATATTCTATCTATGGAGACCTTTTCTAAAGGACCTAAAAGATGATATGATTCTTGAACTAGCTGTTGAATCTGAATGTGATTATGTAATTACTTTCAACAAAAAGGATTTCAAGAATATAGAAAAATTTAATTTAAAAGCACTTACTCCTAAAGAGTTACTAAAAAAAATTGGAGAGAAATTATGAGTACCATTAGTTTAAGATTACCAGAATCATTACATAAAAAAGCTAGAGACTTAGCTAAAAAAGAAAATACTTCTATTAATCAATTAGTATCATCTGCGTTAGCTGAAAAAATTTCTGCAATTATGACCGAAGAATATATAGCAAATAGAGCCAAAAGAGCAAGTAAAACTAAATTTAAGAAAGCACTTAAAAAAGTTGCCAATGTCAAAGCGGATGAATTTGATTTATAAAAAGGTATAACGTTATAAATGATTCATACCGAATCCGGTGATAGCCGGACTTCGATATAATCCTGTGTTGAGCTAAGCCGGAAAGCGGTACGCTATGTTGTACTTGTAATTTCAAAGGGGTTTTCCGTCGTTCGTACTGAATTGTAGGTTCACAGTAGTTCGATTATAAAAAAATAATTTTAATAATTAGGTGTTGTCGGACAATGCTGCATCGTTATTTTCCCGCAAAAACAGCGGGACAAGTAGGGCAGCAGCTTATCGGCAACATCGTTATATTAAAACCTTGCGAACTCCTCCGCATGGGGTAAACGGGAGATACGCTGTATATTTCGGGAACTAAAATCTAAATTGTTATTGATATTCGCGGTAAAGATATTTTCACTCGAAATTTGTATCTTTCATTGTCTTAACTTACCAAAGTAGTCTATTTTATTTTTTGCTCTTAATCTTGTTCTTGCTATTGCTCAATACAAAACAATACTCTAAATATAAATGGGTAAATAAATGAGAAGCATAAAAAATTTTCTAATAATATTTACTTTAATTTCATCATCAACTTCCATCGCACAACCCACAATTTCCGATAAACCCTTAAGTCCTCGAATTGCCAATTATAAAATGAATGTTGAATTTAACCCAACTACAAAACAAATAGTTGGATCGGAAATCTTAACTTGGAAAAATAGTTCGGCAGATACTATTAAAGAACTCCGGTTTCATATGTATCTCAATGCATTTAAAAATACAAAGTCGACTTTTTATAAAGAAGGCGGACATAGATTCCGGGGAGAAAATATTAAAGCAAAAGATACTTTGGATTGGGGATGGGTAAATGTTGAATCTATGAAAGGCGAAAACGGTTACGAGCTTAAAAATAATATCCGGTTTATTCACCCGGACGATAACAACAAAGATGATCGTACGGTTATAAGCGTTAAGCTGGATAAACCTGTTTTACCCGAATCCGTTATAGTATTAAATATTCAATTTCAAACTAAATTACCTAAAGTTGTTGCCCGTTCGGGTTTTAGCAGAGACTATTTTTTAATAGCACAATGGTTCCCTAAAATTGGTGTATATGAAGTTCCCGGTCAACGTTTTGCAACAAAAGGTGGTTGGAATTGTCATCAATATCATTCTAATACTGAGTTCTATGCCGATTTTGGGAATTATGATATTTCAATCACATTACCAAAAGAATATGTAGTTGGAGCAACAGGGCTGCATATAAACACCAAGATAAATACAGACGGCACAAAAACCGTTAACTATTTAGCTGAAGATGTTGTAGATTTTGCCTGGACGGCATTCAAGCATTATAAAGTTGTTGAAACACGATGGAAACATGTTCAAATTAAAGCGCTGCTGCAGCCTAATCATCTTTATATGAAAGACAGGTTTATTAGTTCGCTTATCAATGCGCTTGATTACTTTAATGATAATCTCGGAGTTTATCCTTACACAACGGTTACATTGGTTGATCCGCCTTATTATGCATCGGCTGCTACCGGTATGGAATATCCGACTTTTTTTACAACAATGGCTCTTTGGGGAATTCCCGAAGGGATGAAATTGATTGAGGATGTAACTGTTCATGAATTCGGTCATAATTACTTTATGGGATTGCTTGCAACGAATGAATTTGAAGAAGCTTGGATGGACGAAGGGTTTAATACTTATTTCGAGACGCGAATCATGAATCATTTTTATGGTAAAAAAACCTCGGTGTTTAATTTATTCGGTTTCCATTTTGGCGATTTTGAATTTATGAGAGCGGGTTACGTTGGAATGCGTAATCCTAAAGCTGCACCCGATGCCAATTTTGCATGGAAGTACAAGGAAGGAAATTACGGAACAATCACGTATAATAAAACCGCAACTTGGATGACTACACTTGAAAGATTGGTTGGATTGAAAACTATGAATAAAATTATGAAAACTTATTTCGAAAAATGGAAATTCAAACATCCTACGGGAAGGGATTTTATCAATGTTGTAAATGAAATAATGTTTGAAAAGAATGATTCGTATTTGGGAAATAACTTGAATTGGTTTTTCGATCAAGTGCTTTACGGAACGGGTGTTTGCGACTATCGATTATCAAGTATCAGAACGAGAAAAATCAATAAGGATAGAGGAATATTTGATGATTCGAATAAAGTGGTTCCCCGGACGGATTCTCTTTCTAAAAAACAATCATCGAAACTTTACGAATCTAAAATTTATATAGACAGGCTTGGCGAAGTTAAGATGCCTGTCGAAATTCTGGTTCATTTTGATAATGGTTCAGAAATTTTGGAAAGGTGGAACGGGAAGGGAAGAGTTAAGGTTTTCAAATATGTTAAATCAAAAAGAATAGCTTGGGCAAAAGTCGATCCTTATAATAAACTTGCAATTGATATTAACCTGGAAAATAATAGTCTTAGCAGAAAACCGAGGACATCGGTGGTTTGGAAATATGCATCTAAAGTTTTGTTCTGGGTCGAAAACACCATGTTGTCCTTTTCAATGTTATTTTAAGATGTTATAAATTTAAATATTTTTCCTTTATTTATTCGTTGTGGTAATTTTATAAAGGAGTAAGAAAAATTTTCATCAGTTAGAAAACAGTTATAGGAAATAACGTGAATTTACTAAAAGCATATTCAAAAGGATTTACCTCGGCGGTTAAATCTAAAAAAATGACTAGTCTTATTTATTTGATAATTCTTCTTCTTGGGCTTACGGTCGCTGTTCCATTTTTTAGAGTAATGAAAAATGAAATGGGATATTCGATGTCTGTTTATTCTTTACTGCATGGATTCGATTTTACTTCTTACAGCGATTTCCTTCTGCATTCGGGTAAAGCTATAAAACCGTTTACTTCTATTATCTTTTGGATTTCAATTTTTTATATAATTTTTAGTGTTTTTTTAAGCGGTGGAATTCTACATATTATTTACAACAAGGAAAACAAGTTTTCACTGAAAGAATTTTTTTACGGATGCGGAAATTACATTTTACCTTTCTTAAAATTAGCTTTAATTAATTTTATTCTCCAAGTTATAATTTTAGTAATTGTATATTTTCCATTAACTTTAATTTTAACCGGACTGAGTAAATCGGTTGAAAGTGAAGCGACGCTTGTTTATGTATTTATTGCCGGCGTTGTAGTTCAATTAATTCTCAGTTCCCTTATTTTTCTTATTTCCGATTACAGCAAAGTGATAATGTTTGTAAACGAATCCCGTAAGGCTATTGCTTCTTTTTGGCTTTCAACCAAATTTGTATTTCGATATTTTTTCAAAGTTGTTTTTTTGTTTCTGCTTCTTTTAATCCTGCCGATTTCAGCAATTGCTGCTTATTTGATATTCTCGCAAGAAATTTTTATAAGATCAAAAATTACGTTTCTTGTTGTTGTTCTGGTTCAGCAAGTGTTTGTCTGGCTTAGAGTATGGTTCAAAATCTGGTTTTGGGGAAGTGAATTATCTTTATTCACGGGAATATTCAATATTGTTAGAAAGAGTGATTCTGAAATAGAAGAAGAATGGAACGTGGAAGAATTGACCGTGGATAGTTGATAATTTTTAATCCGCTGGAATCATATTTTTTCCACGTTTATCTGCATCCTGTTTTGTTTTAACGTCTCAGCGTTTTCACGTCTCTATGCTTTCCCTTACAACTAGCCATTTACGATTAACGTTTTTTGCATATTTTTATCTTTCAACTTTCCTAGTACTTTTAAATTCGTTATTTTAGCAAAAATTATTCCAAAGTTTTATGAATAGCAATTTTATTGATTTTAACGGTATTTTAGTCGATAAGAAAATTTTTACAAAAAAGTTTTCCTGCGATCTTGAAAAATGTAAAGGTGCATGCTGCACAATGAAAAGTGATTACGGCGCTCCGTTACTAAAAGATGAAATTGAAGAAATTGAGAAAGTTTATGACATTATAAAAGAAAATCTTTCCGAAAGAAATGTAAAAGAGATTGCGGAAAGCGATTTTTGGGAAGAAAAAGAAAACATGCTAATGGTCCGTTCCATAGGAAGAAAGGATTGTGTTTTTGTTTATTGGGATGGCGATGTTGCGAGATGTGCAATAGAAAAAGTTTATTTTGAAAAAAAAATAAAATTCCGGAAACCTATTTCGTGTCATCTATTTCCTATTAGAGTAACTAATTTTGGCGGACCTATGCTCAAATACGAAGAATATTCCGATTGTAAACCGGCACTGAAAAAAGGAAAGAAAGAAAACGTTAATATCTTAAATTTTTGCGAAAGTTCAATCAAGCGAGGTATTGGTAAATCTTTTTATAATAAATTAAATAAATATAACGAGAAATAAATATGCTATCACTTCATCAAAGACTAATTCAAACTCAAAAATTATCACCTCAACAAATTCAATATCAGAAATTGCTGCAGTTAAATACATTAGCTCTTGAGCAAAGGATTAAAACCGAACTTGAATTAAATCCTGTTCTTGAAGAAACTCAAACCGAGGAAATGGAACTAACTGTAGATCAAAAAGAAGAAAATCCGGATGAAAAAGCCGCAGAGAAAGAGGATGCGGAAAAAAGCGAAGACGAGTTTGATGTAGAAGATTATATGAATGATGCGGAATTAGACGACACTAGAATAAATAGAAGTCCCGGCGAAGATAAAGCGCGACCTGTTGCCCCGCTTCGCGAAACTCCTCAGGAAAGACTATTGGATCAATTTCACATGCTGAGTTTACCTGAAGAACAAATGATTCTTGGAGAGGTAATTATCAGCAGCTTGGACAAGGACGGTTATTTCAGAGAAGATTTATCTAAAATTGTTGAAGACTTAAAACTTTTTGAGCATGTTGACGTTTCGCTGGAAGTTGCAGAGAGTGTTCTAAAAATGATTCAGATCTTGGAACCGGTTGGAATTGCCGCCCGTAATTTACAAGAATGTTTGTTGGTTCAATTAAAAAATTCTTCATACGATCCTTATTATTCTTATTTAGCAGGGAAAATATTAGAAGAACATTACGACGATTTTGTAAATAAGAGATTTACCGCTATTCAAGAAAGTATGGACCTTACTCGCGATACTTTAAAAACCACACTTAATCTAATTCATAAACTAAATCCGAAACCAGGCGAAGGATCAAGCGATTTAACGGAATCAAACCAAATTACACCGGATTTTGTTATTGAAAAAGTAGATGAAAATTATATTATTACATTAAACGACAGAAGCGTTCCGTCCGTTACGATTAGTCAAACTTACCTTGAAATGCTTAATGTAAATAAGCGAAAAAGAAAAATTAAAAAGCGCGAAAAAGAAACTCATAAATTTCTTCGTGAAAAATTTGAATCGGCAAAATGGTTTATTGCTTCAATTCAGCAGCGAAGGGAAACTTTAATGAAAATAATGCGTGCTATTCTGGAAAAGCAATATGAATTTTTCGAGTTTGGTACTAAAGCATTAAAACCAATGATTTATAAAGATATTGCCGATGAAATTCAGATGGATATTTCTACAATTAGTCGTGTAGTTAACGGAAAATATGTTCAAAGTCCTGTGGGTATACATGAGTTAAAATATTTTTTTAGTGAAGGATTAACTACAGATTCCGGAAATGAAATATCGAACAAACATATTAAAGAACTAATTAAAGAAATTATAGATAGTGAATCGAAAAATCTTCCTTACAGTGATGACAAAATTGCTAAAATGCTTAAAGATAAAGGCATTCACATTGCAAGAAGAACAGTGGCAAAATATAGGGAACAATTAAGAATTCCGGTTGCCCGGCTTAGAAAGGAATTATGAATCTAGTTATTGACGGTCTAATAATCTTAAGTCTATTTTTATTGTTTGGAGTTTCCCATTCAATTTTTGCATCCAACAAAATTAAGTTTTGGATGATTAGAAAATTCGGTATAAAAATAGCATTCTACCGTTTATTTTATAATCTTTCATCTTTGGCTATTTTTTACATTTTTTATGCACTTTCTCCTAAACCCGATGTAATAATATATGATTTACAACCTCCCTTCGATATCCTGGTTGTAATTTTGCAAGCGCTTAGCTTAGCGGGACTTATTTGGGCTTCAACAAGCATTGATGTTGGCGAATTTATTGGCATTGGGCAAATTCAAAGATATTTTAAGGGGACTTATAAAATTGAAGAGTTAGATGAAAATTTAACTTTCATTGTAGGAGGAGCATTTAAGTACAGCCGGCATCCCATTTATTTCTTTTCAATGTTATTTCTTGGGTTTAGACCTGAAATGGATTTCTTTTATTTTACATTCATCATTTTATCAATTATTTATTTTAATGTAGGTTCATACTTCGAAGAAAAGAAACTTATTGAACGTTTTGGTGTAAGATACCTTAAATATCAAAAAATCGTTCCAAAACTTATTCCGTATAAAGCTACAAAAAGTGATTTGGCAAAAGAAGAAATATGAAACTACATAAAGCTGTACTATCCTTAGTATTCTTTACTTCAATAGGTATTTACGCACAAAACAATACGAAGCCGGTTGTTAAGATTGGAAACAAATCAATTTCCGTCGAGGAATTCAAAGAACGTTTCGAGTTTGTTCCGCAATTAAACCGGACAGAACTAAATGAAAAGGAAAAGAAGAAAGAACTTCTTGAAACATTAATTGCAGAAAAATTATTTGCTTTGCAGGCAGAAAAAGACGGCTACGATACGACGGATGTAATGCAGAATACTTATAAAGCTCTTGAAGAAATGTATGTGCGGGATGCACTTTACAAAAATAAAATTAAAGATAAAGTGAAAATCAAGAAATCCGATTTATTTGAAGGATACAACCGGGCAAAGAAAACACTTGTTGTTAGTTATATTTATTCAAAAAATTCCGATGAAATTAAAGAGCTCTATAAACAGTTACAAACCGGTGCAAAGTTTGATAGTTTGTTGAAATTACGGCAGGAGGCCAAGGATAAAACAAATCCTTACACAGTTAATTTTGGTCAGATGGATAAAAAGGTTGAAAATGCACTTTACTCCTTGAAAGTCGGAGGATATACTATTCCCGTAGAATCACCGGACGGTTATTACATATTTAAGTTAGATAAGTTAGAACCGCGTGTTTTGCAAAAGAATGAAAGCTTAGCCGAAATTCAAAAGAAAGTTAGACAAACCGTAGAAGACAGAAAAGAAGGTGAAATTTTTCAGCGTTATTACCAAAACTTTTTTAATGATAAAAAAGTTACAGCCAAAGGAACTTTGTTTTGGAGCATTGCCGGAAATTTAGCGGAAATAATCAAAGAGGATAAAGAAAAATTAAAAATTAAAGATGGTGAAAAAATAGTTTTTAGTGAAGAAAATTTGAAAGAACTTGAAAACAGACTTGGACCCGATACGCTAAAAATGATTTTGGTAAAAATTAATAGTACTCCTATTTCCGTAAAGAAATTTTTAAGAGAATTTATATTTGAGGGTTTTTATACAAACACAACTAACCCTAAAATTATAGCTGCACAATTAAATTCCAGGGTAAAAAGATTTATTTCATTGATACTTTTATCTCAAGAAGGTTATAAAGAAGGATTGAATAGTTTACCTTCCGTAAAAAGTATGACCGATATGTGGAAAGATAATTATCTTGCACAGCTTTATAAAAGCAATATTATTAAATCCGTAAAAGTTTCCGATGACGAAGCTCTGAAATATTATCAGGAAAAGTACAAAACGGCAACACCGGTAGAAGAAGTTAATATAATTGAAATTTTAACGGATAGCTTGGATGTTGTAAATGAAGTTTTAAAAGCTTTGGATAAAAGCGCTGATATAAGAGAATTAGCTAAAATTCATACTAAAAGGGTATGGACAAAAGAAAAAGGCGGAGAGTTCGGATATTTCCCGGTAACTATGTATGGTGATATAGGAAAAATTGCCGGGGAAATGAAAGTCGGGGAAATTTACGGCCCGCTAAAAACAAATGATGGTTATTCAATCTTCAAGCTTATTGGGAAAAGAAAACCAAAAGTAAAAATTCCTAAAGCTTTTACCGATATTAAAGATGAAATCAAATCTGAATTAAGATATAAAAAAGTTAAGAACAAATTGGAAAGCAGAACAGCTGAGCTGGCAAATAAGTATGGAGTATCAATTAATAATAGGTTGTTAAACTCTATAAAAGTTAATAATTTAAATATGCTTGTTTACCGTTATATGGGTTTTGGCGGAAGGATATTGGCTTTCCCAATTACACCTCCTTTTTATGAGTGGTATCAAAAATGGAAATCGGGCAAACAAATTTTACCGTAATTTAGGAAAAACCAGTCAATTAATATTCTAGCGAAAATAATATCCGGTTTTTATAGAAAATCAAAAGTAATTAGTTAAGTTTATATTTCAAAAAATATTTTAGAGGATAAATTGAAAAGGAACATAAAATCAACAACGATACTGGGTATAATACACAAAGGTGTAGCTGCTATTGGCGGCGATGGTCAGGTGACGCTGGGCAATACTGTAATGAAACACAACTCCGTGAAAATTAGAAAACTTTTAAGTGGAAAAGTTGTAGTAGGTTTTGCAGGTTCAGCCGCCGATGCTTTTACATTGCTCGGACGTTTCGAAGAAAAATTGGAACAATACAGCGGAAATGTTAGTCGAGCTGTTGTAGAATTGGCAAAAGATTGGCGAACGGATAAATATCTTAGGCGACTGGAAGCAATGCTTGCCGTGGTTTCCGAAGATAAAACATTTGTGGTTTCCGGAACGGGAGACGTAATTGAACCGGATGATAACATTGTTGCTATCGGTTCCGGCGGAATGTACGCTCTGGCTGCGGCTAAAATGCTGGTTAAATATAGCGATCTATCGGCAGAGGAAATTGTTCACGAAGCTTTAAAAACGGCTTCCGAAATTTGTATTTATACTAATGATAAAATAAATGTTGAAGTAGTAGAAAAATAAAATGGAATTATAATGAAAAAAATTAAAATGGAAAATTTAACTCCAAGTCAAATTGTAACAGAACTAAATAAATATATCATCGGACAAGATGAAGCTAAACGCGCCGTTGGAATTGCTTTAAGGAATAGATGGCGAAGACAAATGGTTGAAGAGGTAATGCGTGAAGAAATAATGCCTAATAATATTATTTTAATCGGTCCTACGGGAGTTGGTAAAACGGAAATTGCCCGAAGATTAGCCAAGCTAACCGGTGCACCGTTTTATAAAGTTGAGGCTTCTAAATTTACGGAAGTCGGTTATGTCGGTCGGGATGTTGAATCAATGATAAGAGATTTAACAGAGCTTTCAGTTAATATGGTTAGATCGGAAAAAACCGAATTGGTTAAGGAAAAAGCCGAGCACCTGGCAGAAGAGAAGGTTTTGGATATACTTATTCCTCCGGTAAGAAAGGTTACAACAAGCACCGGTGAAGACAATTCCGAAGAGATGCTCCAGAATGAAAAGACTCGTGAATGGATGAGGAAAAAACTGCAGAATGGAGAACTTGATGATAAAATGATTGAGTTTGACACTGTTTCCAATTCCGTTGGCATGCAGGTCCTTGGTCCGTTTGGTATGGATGATATGGGGATAAACATTCAGGAAATAGTAGGCAATATGATGCCTAAAAAACGAAAAAAAAGGAAAACAAGCATTAAAGATGCTCGTAGAATTATAGCACAAGAAGAAGCGCAGAAATTAATTGATATGGAGCAAGTTCAAAAAGAAGCTATAAAAAGAGTGCAGGATACAGGTATTGTATTTATTGATGAAATTGATAAAGTAGCCGCTTCAAGCAAGTCTAAATCCGGTCCGGATGTTTCCCGTGAAGGCGTGCAGAGGGATTTACTGCCGATTGTTGAGGGTTCTACCGTCAACACAAAATATGGACCTGTAAAAACCGATCATATCCTTTTCTTAGCTTCGGGTGCGTTTCATATTGCTAAACCGTCCGATCTAATACCGGAACTCCAAGGCAGGTTTCCGATTCGTGTTGAATTAAAGAGTTTAACGGAGGAGGATTTTGTAAAGATTTTAACACTTCCGCAGAATGCTCTGCTTAAACAATATGCAGCCTTGCTAGAGACGGAAGGAGTGAAAATACAGTTTGAAGATGATGCAATTAGAGAAGTAGCTAAAACAGCAGCCTTGGTAAATGAAGAAGTAGAAAACATCGGCGCTAGAAGACTTCATACTATTTTAACAACATTGCTGGAAGACATTCTATTCGATGTACCGGATAAAATGCCTGCCGGGAAAGTAATAATAAGCGGTAAGATGGTAAATGATAAATTGGATAAGATTGTTAAAGATAGGGATTTGAGTAAGTATATATTGTAGTTTCGATATTATTGTTGAACGATATTAAACCCCGGATTCACTTCGGGGTTTTTTGTCAGTAGATATTCCAAAATGCAGTTAAACCCACTCTAAGCTGGATGTTCTCAAGGTTACTATATTGGTCATCAAAATGAAGTCCGTATTCTACAACAAACCATCCGTTTATAAAAGTTCGCATTCCGGCATTAACTATAGTTTTTTGTTTAAGAAGAATATTTCCGTTTGATACATCTAAATCCAAAAGGGGACCGGAGAAAATTTCAAGCAAAAACTTTGTCCTTCCGTTTAATACAAAATCTATTCCGCCAAAATATTCAATCACACTTTTGCGTAAATTATTAACGGAGTAATTATCTTTACCAAAATTGTATTTCGTATTTATATTGTTAAAATTTAATTGATTTAGATTTATTCCCAAATGCAAGTTAACTGTTGAAAATAATCTTTTGCTCATCACCAAGTAAAATTTATTTATTCTTATATTGTAATCAATTGAACGCAAACCCAAATTATATCCTTTTTCATTTTCTAACTTAAGTCGAGACTCATTTAGCCTTGTCCTTAATTGCGCAATGTTAGTTGTTCCTCCGATGGAAATCCCCGGCCAAAATGGTTTTTCGCTCATCAATTTTAGTTTTGCCGATAGTTCCAAATTGTTTTGCCGGCGCTTAAAATTAGTGTAATCTACCGGATTAGATATAATTTGAAATTCTACTAAATTGAACAAACCGAATCCGAATGAACCAGAAAAATTTTCTATTCCGCTGTCATTAAAATTACTTCCGACTGTAATTCCAAAATCAAGCGAGCGGTATATTCTTGAAGTCGGGATACTAAACAATCTATTAACTCTATAATTAAAGATGAATATTGCTTCTTTGTTTGATGTACCGCTTTGAGCAAACAACTCGGTTGAGATTAATAGAGAAAGTAATATTCCATATAATGCACGCTTCATAATAATTTCCGAATATTTGCCTTGTTTATTTTTGGTAATTAATTAGTTGGAAATAATTTTTTATAATTTGTTCTGCAGCACATTTTTTGTTTTAAGAATTTGAAGTTTTTAAACTCGGCGATTTTCTAAGATTTTGATTCCTTTTATGATTTGTAAGTCAACTTGCCAAGCTGACGGTTTTGACCCTTAAGCATTCCGGTTGATGTTCTAAATTTTAATTGAATACTCTGTAGTAAAGTTTTTTGTTCGTTTTGAGAAAAATCTAATACGAATCTTGAACTTCTGAAATTTGTTAAATATAAAGCGAATCTCTTGTTTTCTGATGTTGGAAAGAATTGCTGTTTAACACTTAATCAAAATTTTTATAGAAGACAAAAATGTACTATTTTTACATAAGAAATCTTCACAAATGTTTGTTCTTAAGTAAGAAAATAATTATATATTGCAAAATAAATTATTGAAAAAATTGGAGGAAAAGAGTATGTCAAACGCAATTTTTAAGGTTTCTAAACCCATCAACGAACCTATTTTAACCTACCTTCCCGGCAGCAGAGAAAGACAAGAATTAAAAGCCGAGTTAAAACGATTACAAGAAATAGAGATTGAAGTCCCTTTAATAATTGGCGGTAAGGAAGTTAGAACCGGCAATATGGGAGAAATGAGAGTTCCTCACAATCATCAAAAACTTCTGGGCAAATTTCATAGAGCCGGTAAGGAAGAAGTTCAAATGGCTGTTGAAGCCTCACAAGAAGCGTGGAAAACCTGGTCGGAAATGCCTTGGGAACAAAGAGCATCAATTTTTCTTAAAGCAGCCGAATTGCTGGCCGGACCGTGGCGTGCTCGTATAAATGCCGCAACTATGCTTGGGCAATCAAAGGTATCCTATCAAGCTGAAATTGATTCAGCCTGTGAATTGATCGACTTTTGGAGATTTAATGCATATTACATGGCACAGTTGATGAGCGAACAGCCTTATTCACCGAAAGGTATGTGGAATAGAGTTGAATACAGGCCTCTTGAAGGTTTTATCTTTGCTGTTACTCCGTTTAATTTTACATCAATCGCAGGTAATTTACCAACAGCGCCGGCTTTAGTAGGAAATGTTTCGCTTTGGAAACCGGCGTCAAGTGCGGTTTATTCAGCTTATCAACTTATGCTGCTATTTAAGGAAGCGGGACTTCCCGACGGAGTAATTAACTTTATTTCCGGTTCCGGCGGCAGTGTTGGGCAGCCCGTTATGATGAACGAACACCTTGCAGGTATTCACTTTACAGGCTCAACCGCTACTTTCCAAAATATGTGGAAAACTATTGCCAATAATATTATGAATTATAAAGCTTATCCCAGGATTGTTGGGGAAACAGGCGGAAAAGATTTTATTTTTGCGCATAATAAAGCTGATGTAGATGCATTGGTTACGGCTGCTATTAGAGGCGCTTTTGAATATCAAGGACAAAAATGTTCCGCCGCATCAAGAATGTACATTCCTAAATCTAGATGGGACGAGTTCAAAGAAAAATATGT
>BDSW01000040.1 GCA_002898175.1 bacterium BMS3Abin04 | reverse complement strand
CTGATATTTATTACCTATTTTATCATATAATTTTTGATTAAAATTAAGATTCCTTGTTAACCTGGCGATTCTATTTTTTTTAAATCCAATTTTATTATATTTTTGTTCAAGTTCCGTAAGTGCATCATATATAATTGATTCGACCAGATCATCTTCTGCATTTTTTAATTTTAGATTTTGGATTTTAGTGACTAATTCAACAACTAAATTGGTATTTACTATTTTATCAGACTTAATAACGGTTTTAGTATAATCACTTATTAAACTATGGAGTTGGTTTTTAAGTGTGTCCAAATTATTAATCTTAAAATCTTGCCAAGATAATGTCGGCTTAAAATCTTTATAAATTTTCATAACAGACAGGACAGCATTCTTTGCTTCTGTTTTTTCTATAATGTCCTGCAATTTAATAACTTGTTTATCGGTAATATCTATTAATTCAGGCGCTTTATCGGGAAGTATTTTATCAAGTTCCTCTGCGTACGAACTCAACATCATTCCTTTTATCTTAAGCTGCATATCTGTTACTTCTAATTCCGATTCCAACTCTGAAATTTTATTAATCAGTATTTTTTCGTTGTCATTCAATTCTATAGATTCCACCGCCTCCGTAAACTTCTGATATGCTAATTTACTTCTCTGTAATTCCTTTTGTCTTTTTTCCTTTTGTTCTTTGAGATATTTAAGGGCAGCTGTTAAACCGGACATATTATCAAGTACACTTTTCTGATAATATAAATTTGCAAATAAATTTGCAAGAACGGCAGCTTGGTTTGCGTTCTGACTCATACATGTAATTCGGACTAGTCCGTTCATTTTATCTGTTTCAAATTGTGCCCAATCTTTTAACCGGGTCTTTATAAAATGAATTTGATTGTTAAGATCTCCGCTGCTTTTTAAAGCCTTAATTACTATTGGTAGAGTTTTAATGTTCGTATTTTTATTTAAGTTTTTATTTTTTAATAAATTTTGTGCAACTTCCTCAATTAAATTTTCTGTATTTAACCCTGCAAACCTATTATTCCCGGTATTTTGATTACTTGCTAAATATTTTTGAATTTCAGCAGAATTAAAATTAATTGCAGCACTTGCTTTGTACCAAGTTTCTTGCAGGAATGTAAAACCCGCAGCTAATATTAAAGATACAGCAAAAACAGTAAGAATAATTCGCTTCCTACGTAATATTAATTTCCATTTAGGATATTCTTTATTTTCCGGTATATAACCGTACGGTGGTCTGTTTTTCATTTTAATCTTTAATTTATTTTCGAAATTTTATCACTTTGTAAATTTAATAAACTTCACTTGATTGAATTAATTTTATATCTCTTACATTCTAAATGCTAAATAAATTACTACCATTATTAAACATACTTTTTAAGTTCCCTAAAATAAAATTAACAAACTTTTAACAAAACATTTTCAGCTTCTGCTTCGATAATAAAGTGAATAAACTCCGGTTAATTTGAATAGTCAAAATAATAGAATATAAATTAAAATATTGTGATCTATTTTCGATATTAAGTTAAATAAAAAGATAATAATAATTCAACTAAAGGCAAGAGTCGAGTATGTCGATGTTTACTAATAAAAAAATTATTATGATTCTATAAAAAATTCAGGGGGAGAAGTTTCAATGATCAACTCATGGAAGAATAGTTGATTATTGTCGGCTTTTAAACGCTAATGCTCAAATCACGGATGATAAAGCATAATAATATATCAAACGAACTGTTTAATTTTCGAGCAAATCTTGAATTATATTCGCAAAATAATATAATTTCAGACGGACTTGTAAATTGGCTGCCTTCTGTATTAGAAGCAGCAGGTATTAGTCTTGAACTTATAGATTCAGAAGGAAAGTTTTTATGGGTTAACTCGGCTTTTACAAAACTAACCGGTTATTCTAACGAAGAGGTTTATAAAAAGAAAATTAATTTTCTAAATTCTGAAAATAACGAAAGGGAGTCTTCATTTACATCCTTAGAAGCAATTCAAAATGGAAAAATTTGGAACGGTGAAGTTGTTGAGAAAAGCAAAAACGGTAAATTGCTGTTTTTAGAACAAACTATACTTCCAATAAACGATCATGAAAACGGAACTGATTTCTTCATAATTATTAAAAGGGATATTTCTGGTAAAAAAAGAATTGAAAACGAACTTAATGAGACTTATATAAAATATGAAGAACTAGCGTATGTCTTTAATGAAAGCCCGGCAATTGGTTTTTTGTGGGCAGCTCACAATGGAATGCCGGTTGAATTCGTAACGGAAAACATCAGGCAATTGGGATATAATCCCGATGATTTTTATTCTGGCAATATTTCATTTCAAAACATTATTCATCCTAAGGATTTAGAGAAAACCATCAATGAACTTTATCATAGAGCATTAATAGGCGAAGAAAAATTTAAGTTGACTTTTAGAATTTTAAATAAGTCGGGTAAAGTGCGCTGGGTAGACAATTATTTATCGGTACGACACGGAGAAGGAGGAGCAATTACACATTTCCACGGAATAATTTTAGATATTACAGAAAGAATAAAAGCCGAAAAAGAAGCAAGACTTAAATTAGATCAGTTGGTTCAAGCTGATAAGATGGTAGCTTTGGGAACGCTGGTTTCCGGCGTAGCCCATGAAATTAATAATCCGAACAACTATGTACTACTTAACTCAAAGTTAATATCAAAAACTTGGTTTAATATTTTGCCTATTCTGGAGGACTATTATAAAACAAACGGTGATTTTAATGTTGGCAATCAATTAAAATATTCTAAGATCAAAGAATCAATGCCGAAAGTTTTGGAAGGAATTTCAGACGGATCTAAGCGAATTAAAAATATTGTAAAAGAACTAAAAGGCTTTGCAAGAAATGAACCATGGAATAAATATCAATTAGTAAATGTTAATCAAGTTATTAACTCGGCTATTAATCTTACAAAAAATCTAATTGAAAAAACCACCAACCATTTTTCCATCAAATTAGATGAGGGAATTCCATTAATTAAAGCTAATTCGCAAAGACTAGAGCAAGTAATAATAAATTTAATAGAAAATAGCTGTCAAGCATTAACCAGTAATGATCAAAGCGTTTATGTTCTTAGCAAATTTATGAAAAATGAAAACTCGGTGCAAATTTTAGTAGCAGATGAGGGTGAAGGAATCCCAACGGCAATACTTAATAAAATTAAAGATCCGTTTTTTACTACAAAAAGGGGGAAAGGCGGTACCGGTTTAGGCTTGGCTGTTTCTTCAAGAATAATCTTAAATCACAACGGTCAACTACTTTTTGAATCGGAGCTAAATAAAGGAACCAAAGCAATTATAAAGTTACCTGTAACTAAAGAATTTGAAAGTAACAAGGAAAGTCAATGAAAGATCTATTACTATTTCCAAATAAACCAATTTTAATAATAGACGATGAAGAATATCTGCTTCAATCTTTCGAGCTGACGTTGAGCGATGCTGGAATAAATAACGTTATTACTACTTCGGATAGTAGAAATGCCGAGTCCCTGCTAGCCGAGCATCAAATTACACTATTAATGCTTGATCTTTCAATGTCGTTTATAAATGGAGTTGAAATATTAAATTTCGTAAAGCAAAATTATCCTCAAATACCGGTAATAATAATTACGGGCGATCATGAAATTGAGATGGCGGTTAAATGTATGAAGCTGGGAGCTTTTGACTATTTAGTAAAACCGGTTGAAGAAAGCAGATTGATAAGCAGTGTTAAAAGAGCTGTAGAAATAAGAGCGCTGAGGAGTGAAAACGAAAAACTGAAAACACAAATAATTTCTAAAAACTTAAACTATCCTGAAGTATTCAAACAGATAATAACAAATAATGAGAAAATGCACTCACTTTTTAGTTATATGGAAGCAATAGCTCAAACTACGGAACCTATTTTAATAACAGGAGAAACGGGGGTTGGTAAAGAATTAATTGCCAAAGCAATGCATAATTTAAGCGGAAGAAAGGGGAAATTTATTTCGACTAATATTTCCGGATTAGATGATCAAATGTTTTCCGATACGTTATTCGGGCATAAGCGGGGAGCGTTTACAAACGCCAATCAAGATAGAATAGGTTTAATTGAAAAATCAAAAGCCGGCACAATATTTTTGGATGAAATAGGCGATTTAAGCGGAACTTCACAAGTAAAACTATTGCGATTATTACAAGAAAAAGAATATTATCCGCTCGGAGTTGACGAACCGAAATTTTCCGATGCACTGGTAATAACCGCTACAAATAAAAACTTATTTACTTTGATGGAAAGCGGATGGTTTAGAAAAGATTTATTCTATCGATTAAACGTACATCATATTAACCCGGTACCGTTAAGAGAACGACTTGATGATTTACCTCTATTAGTCGATCACTTTCTTAAGTTATCGGCAAAAATCTTTAATAAAAAAACACCGACTTATCCTCCTGAACTGATTAAATTACTTTCTACATATCACTTCCCGGGAAACATAAGGGAATTGCAAGCTATGATTTTTAATGCCGTAAGTATTCACAAATCGGGAATACTATCTTTGAAGCCTTTTTACGATAGTCTTGATAACGGAAGTAAAAAAAACGAAAGGAAAAAATCTCCGGAAAATCAAAAAGATTTAGTAACATTCTCATATCAATTGCCAACTCTAAAAGAAGCAAATATAGCGTTAATAAAGGAAGCATTAAAAAGATCGGGTAATAACCAAAGCATAGCAGCTAATATGCTTGGTGTTTCGAGACAAGCACTAAATAAAAGATTATCAACTACATTAAAAGGAAAATTTATTTAGTTAATAATTACTATTGAAAACTTGATTAATATTCACTGTGTTTCAGTTAATTTATTAATCGGCGTTTTTTTCATTTGCTTAAACAAATAAAATTCTTTGCTTTATTAATTTCCTTTATTGACTAATAATGCAAAGTTTCATAGTTTGAAACTTATTTTCTTTTGTAGTTTTAAATAATTAATAGGATAAATTATTAGGTTAAGGAACCCAATGAAGTTTATTCAATCCACATTTGTATTTGTAGTTATTTTCACATCGGTATTACTTGCTCAACAATCTGAAAATAAGCAGAGATCGTTTAACAAAACTATGGTAATTACTTTAGGCGGCGGTTTGTCTTTAGGCCAAACAGATTATTTAGAATCTAACTACGGTTTAAATGCAAGAGGTGGAATTGAATATATTTTCCCTACTTCCAGTAGAAACATTTTTGGTATTGGACTTTATGGGGGAATGCACAAAATTAGCGGAAAAGTAAATTTAGTTCTTGCTCCAACAGAATATAAAACAGATATTTATTCACTTGGTTTAGGCTTTTCTTATAATTACACAATAGAAAATCATTACTTCCCATACATTTTAGGCGGCGTTTCCTATGTGCAATTTTATCCTGAAGTATTTGGTGGCGAAAGGAACACAAAAAACGAACTGGTAATTTTAGAAGATAATAAATCCTCCTTTTCATTTGATTCCGAAATTGGACTTAGAATTCTGCTTAGTCAAACAGTGAGCTTAAAAGGTGGACTTTCATTCCACTTTGTAAATACAGATAACGTAGACTATTTAACCGTATCAGGTTCGAACAAAGATTTTTATACCAGCGGTTTTTTGGGTATTTCATTTTCATTATTCACAGTAAAGGATTCCGATGGCGATGGAATTTACGATGATGTTGATAAATGCCCGGATAAACCGGAAGACTATGACGGTTATCAAGATGAAGACGGTTGCCCGGATTTAGACAACGATGGTGATGGCATTCCTGATATACGCGATAAATGCCCGAATAAGGCTGAAGATTTTGACGGATTCCAAGACGATGACGGTTGCCCGGATTTAGATAACGACGGTGACGGTATCCCGGATATTAAAGACAAGTGTCCGGATAAACCGGAAGACTTCGATGGTTTTGAAGACAAAGACGGCTGTCCCGATATAGACAATGACAAAGATGGGATTCTTGACAAGAATGATAAATGCCCCGATAAACCGGAAACATATAATGGCTATCAAGATAAGGACGGATGCCCGGATACCGTACCGGTTGCAAAAGTTAAAAAAACAAAGCCAAAGAAAAAAATTAAGAAGACCAATACCGAAAAAACTAATCCTCTAAAAAATGCGCCAAGACAATTCTTGCTTCACGGAGAAACAACGTTTATTGGTAAAACCGTAACAATTAGGCCGGAAGCTTATTCAGAGCTTAAAAGAATTGTGAGAACTCTAAAAAAATATCCGACCTCGAGATGGAGAATTGAAGGTCATATGGATAATCAGGGTGATCCTAATCAAATTAGAGATCTTTCTTCCAGAAGAGCGCGAGCAATTCTGAATTATTTTGTCTCCAAAGGCTTATCCGCTTCAAGATTTAAAGCTGTAGGCATGGGAGATTCTATACCTATCTCCAGTAATTCCACCGCATACGGCAGAATGAGAAATAGAAGAATTGTAATAATCAGAACGAACTGATATAGCTATGGTTTTAAGAATAGTAGTTTGGGTAACTATGCTGATCGGTGGAACAATTTTAGGCTTTGCGATTGATCTTAGATTATTTAAATCATTTTTATCCAGTTCGGTCTTTCACATAATTACTTTAATTTTAGGACTGTTCTTAATCAATTTGGTATTTAGAGCAAGTAGAAATACCGGAAGAATATTGGCACAGTTAGGACGCGAAGGAAATGTGCCGCGAATGGAAACCAATAAGTTGGTTACAGAAGATATTTATGCATGTATGAGACATCCGATGCATTTGGGTTTGTTATTTTTCCCTTTAGCCGTTGCTCTTATTATCGGCTCACTTTCATTTATTATTTTTATTGCTCCTTTTGAAATGATTTTAATGATTTTAATGATTAAACTATTTGAGGAACCCGAAGCAATAAAAAAATTTGGTAACGATTACTTAATTTATATGAAGAAAGTTCCTATGTTTAATTTAAGGATTGAATGTTTGAGAAAATTATTGAAAAAATAAAAGTGATGTAATTTTATCGCAAAAATCCCGGCAATCTCTTTTTAGCAATAATTGGCTTATAAGAACTTAATTAATTAAATTTACCTCTCAATAAATACACCGAATCAAAAACTAGTTAAGGAAAGAAATTGTGATCCGCTGGGATGTTAACCCCGAAATACTTTCTTTAGGACCAATTCATATAAGGTGGTACGGACTTTTGTTCGCAACAGCTTTTATAGTCGGGTTCCAAATAATGACTAAAATTTTTAAACAAGAACATAAAAATCTAGATGATCTAAACGATTTAGTTTGGTATATGATTCTAGGAACTGTTATTGGAGCAAGATTAGGACATACTCTTTTTTATAACCCTGAATATTATCTCTCTCACCCTATTGAAATCTTAAAAATTTGGAAAGGAGGATTAGCAAGTCACGGTGCAGCAATAGGAATTTTAATTGCTGTCTACCTGTATTCTAAAAAGAAAAAAGATCAACCGTTCCTTTGGACAATGGACAGGGTGGTAATTACTGTTGCGCTTGGAGGCGCTTTTATAAGAACGGGCAATCTGTTTAATTCTGAAATTATCGGGAAACCGACCGATGTGCCATGGGCTTTTATTTTTGTTAGAGCTCACGTTGCTAATCCTCTCGTTCCCCGTCACCCCACACAAATTTACGAGGCTTTAGCTTATCTAATAAGTTTTTTTATCCTTTATCACATATATAAAAAAAACAAAGGGAAATTAGTTGACGGTTATTTATTCGGTCTATTTTTAGTTCTTGTTTTCGGTTTTAGATTTTTCGTAGAATTTTTTAAAGAGGTACAGGAACCGTTTGAAAAGGGTTTAGCTTTAGACATGGGGCAGCTCTTAAGTATTCCTTTAGTTTTAGCCGGTATTTATTTATTAATTAGAGCAAAAAAAAATCTTCCCTCAAAAAAGACAGGTAACAAACATGGGTAAAAACATATTATTTATGTTCTCTTTATTAGCAATTTTATTATCTTCTTGCAGCAACACAAACAACTCAAATTATATTCCTTCGCAAGATTCATTACGTTTTACCGGAGAAGTTCATTTAAGAAACATAAAACAGCTGACTTTTGGCGGGAATAATGCAGAAGCTTATTGGAGTTTTGACAACAAACAATTAATATTTCAAAGTGACTGGAATAAAATCAATCCTCATGGATGCGATCAAATTTTTATAATGAATGCCGACGGTTCTAATTTATCCAATGGGCAGCGCTACCAATTGGTATCCACCGGCAAGGGCAGAACAACATGCTCGTATTTTCTTAAAGACGGTAAACACATTATTTTTGCTTCTACACATGCCGCTTCTCCCGATTGTCCGAAAGCTCCTATGTTTGTAAAAGGAAAGTATGTCTGGAAAATTTATGATACTTACGATATCTATATAGCTAACAAAGACGGTTCCGATTTGAAAGTACTTATTGGCGGACACGGGTATGATGCGGAAGCCACGGCTTCTCCAGATGGTAAATATATTGTGTTTACATCAACCCGCTCAGGCGACCTTGAACTATGGAGATACGAAATTAAAACAGGTAAGTATCTTCAACTTACTTCTGACTTAGGATATGACGGCGGTGCTTTTTTTTCTTATGATTCAAAAAAAATTGTTTGGCGTGCCAGCAGACCGAAAGGTGAAGCCGCTGCTGAGTATAAAGAACTACTAGCACAAGATTTAGTTGAACCCAAAGAGTTAAATATTTTTGTTGCAGATGCAGACGGCAAGAACGCTCATCAAGTAACGAATCTTCCCGGTGCTAATTGGGCGCCTTTTTTCTTCCCCGACGGCAAAAGAATTATTTTTGCATCCAATAATCATTCACAAAAACAAGGAGGAAGACTATTTGATTTGTTCATGGTTAATGTTAACGGTACCGGCTTAGAACAAATAACCCACAGCGGAACATTTGACGCTTTTCCGATGTTTTCTTTCGACGGGAAAAAATTAGCATTTGCATCTAATAGAAGAGTTGACCGCAAAAAAAGCAGAGACACAAATATTTTTATTGCCGATTGGATTGATAACCCAACAAGTGCCGATACAAATTTTAAGACAATCCAAACAAATAAAAAGTAATAAATCGCGGTAAAATGTTTTGGGGGAAATTTTGAGTATTTGCTTTTAACAAGTATTTAGTTTAGCATTTATGGATGAAAAAGATTTTAAAACCAAATGGATCGAAAAAATTAAGGGGAGTTTAAGATCTTTCTCGAAGGATTTTATCTCAGAAATCCCAACTCAAAAACTCCTTTTACCATGTAAAACCTTAGTGTCGGGATGCGAATTTTTTGGTTCTTATGAAATAGCCGATCTGGATTCTAAAGTTTATTTCAGAACTGAAAATAAATACAAACTGAAATATATACTTTACGCAAACAGAGACCTTCCCGCTTTTATCAACATTCCTATTGACGAAGCCGTTTGTAAAAAAATCGTTACAGATTATGAACAAGACCTTAAAGAAATATTAACTTCAATGGAAAGTGATTATAAAAAAGTTTCTCCGTCGTACAAAACATTCAACGAAATATCTAATTCAGTTTTTAATTCTTTGAATCTTCATTTATACTAAAATTTATTTTGATTGAATTAAGTAAGAAAATAACCGACTATATACTAGATAATTTAGGAGAAGATTATTTAGTTAAATATAAAGAATATATAAGCAGTAATTATATCCCTTACCTTAGATTTGCCGACTTAGATATTCATCCGAAAAAATTAATTGATGAACTTTCGGGTTATAATATACAGCTAGAACCTGTAGAAAATCTTCCAGGATCCTATAAAGTTTCGAGCGGGATTGAAAATGCAGGTAAAACAATAGAGTTCACAATCGGCAAATATTATATACAAAGTTTATCTTCAATGATTCCTCCGTTGATGCTTCATCCCGAGCTTACGGATAAAGTTTTGGATTGCTGTGCCGCACCCGGTTCTAAAACTACTCAATTGGCAGAATTAATGGGAAATAGCGGAACCCTTATTGCAAATGAACCTAATATTTCCCGGGTAAAAGCACTCGCACATAATGTCGATAAAATGACCTCCGTTAACATTGGCATATCAAAGCTAAAGGGAGAATTAATCAGCAAATATCTGGACGGCTTTTTTGATAAATCTTTAGTGGATGCTCCATGCAGCGCTCTTGGAATTCTGCAAAAAAAAGGTGAGGTAAGTAACTGGTGGAATAAAAATCAAGTTGAGAAAATTGCGTCACTACAATTGAAATTGTTAGTAAGTGCAATTAAGACACTAAAGGTCGGTGGAGAACTTGTTTATTCAACATGTACGCTTACACTGGAGGAAAATGAACTTGTTATAAACAAAGTTCTAGAAAAATATCCCGTTGAGTTGGTAGAAATGAATTTACCGGTAAAATCAAGAGAAGGGTTTACGCAGTATAAAACTTCTAAGCTAAATACCAATTTATCAAAAACAAGAAGAATAATACCTTGGGAAATAAATTCGGAAGGATTTTTTATTGCCAAACTAAGGAAAATTGATAAAACCGAAGCTCTTGAAAAATTTAGATTTCCGAACCGCGGTTTAAAACTGCTAAGATTCAACAATAACAAAATGCGAAAATATATTGAGGAATTGCACCAATATTTTGGTATTCCGTTTGAAGTATTCGAGGATTTCAAATACTTAATTAAAAACAATATCGTCTTCATCGTAGATAAAAATTGGGATTTTCCATTAATAGATTTGCTAATAAGAACCGGAATCCCTTTTGGAAAATTTGATAGAAAAGATTCACTCCGTTTACATTCGCACGGTGCACAAATTTTATCTTCCTACGTTAGCAAAAACATTATAGAAATCAGCAGCGGAAACGAATTAAAAAATTATTTTTCCGGCAGCATGTTTATAAGAAAAGGTGAGTCCGACGGACAAAAAGTAATTAAGTATAAAGATTATGTTCTGGGAACCGCGGTCGTATTGCAAGGAAAAGTAAAAAGTCAATTCCCTCGCTCTAAACGTACACACGATATTTTAATACCATAAAAATAAAGATATCCATACAGTTGGAGAATAACAAAACTATTTTAATACTTTAATTCAGATATTTAATTATAAAGGAAGGATTTACTTCTTTCTTCTTCTCTGTAAACTTTCATCAATCTACCAAACAATCTTTTACACCTTTCCCGACTATATGATCCAAATTCATTTTTTGAAAACAATTGAGCAAGAGAGTTTATCGATTTTGTAATGATATCGATCAAATTATTATTTTGAGTTAATAATTCGTACGGTAAAAAGCTAACGAGATCAAAAGCCGCAGTTTCGACAATTGTCAATAATTCTTCATAATTTAGATCGCTTAAATTTATTTTATCAGGCGCTAATCCCGCTTTCTGACGAAATTTTAATTCATATCTCATTCTTTCCGTCAACAGTGCCAATGCTGTCCCCAACGGTATTTTAAGATTTATCATGGTCTTATCCTTTTCCTTAATTTTATTTAACTTTGCAATCGTTTTTTATAATTTTATATCTATTTGTTTTACAATCGATTTGTTCTTTTTGTCCCCATTAAAAATAGTCATAACAAATCGCTAAATAAACATATAACTAACTCAGTATAGAATAAATTTAATTACATTATATTAGTTTTTTTAATAGTTTTGAGTATTGAACAATTGTGCATGACTTTTAATTATAAGTAAGTAAATTAAAAATATAGATACAGTCCGCTACTTGATAAAATCAAACATTTGAACAGACTAAATGAAAAACAAACTTGATTTCCGAGATAAATTTTTCTCATCTCAATTTATAGAAAATTCTCCCGATCCGATTTTTATTGTTGACAAAAAGGGAAAGTTAATATTTTTTAACCCATCTTGTAAAATATTTAAAATTTGTGCTGATAGCATTAGGAATAAAAAATATACAAATCTATTGTACCAACGTCAAAATTCCAAAAAAATTGATTCAATTATCAGCAAAGTATTTGAAAAAGGCGATAGGTTTAGCGGAATTCATCTGAAATATTTAGCTAAATCAGGTAAAATTTTCCATTCGGATTCAAGGTTTTATCCTTTATTTAATAAAAACAAATGCGTTATTGCTTGTGTTGTAGCCAATGCCGACATTACTAAACAAATAGAAATAGAAAACAAGTTATTCAAAAATCAAGAAACATTTAGAGCCCTTGCAGAAAGTTCAAATGATGTAATAATGCGCTTCGATAAGCAATATCGCCATATCTATGTTAATTCGGTTGTTTATGAATCAACCGGAATTCGTGCAAAAGATTTTATAGGAAAAACTCATAAAGAATTAGGTTTCCCGGAAAATTTAATTAAGGCTTGGGAAAAGGCTATTAAAAAAGTCTTTACTACTGCAAAACCGCATAGAATAGAATTCCAACTACCGACTAAGGTTTGGATAGATTGGCTTTTAGTCCCGGAATTTTCGGAAAACGGCAAAGTGCAATATGTTATTACAACCGCCAGAGATATAACTGAAAGAAAAAATATAATAGACCAAATACATAAACTTAATTATGAGCTTGAAGTTAAAGTTAAGGAAAGGATAAAAGAATACCATAAAATTAACAAAGAGTTAAAAGAGGAAATTCAATCTAGAAAAAAAATAGCTCAAGAACTTAAAGAGCGCGAAAAACAGTACAGGGGGATTTTTGAATCTGCCATTGAAGGCTTGGTTATAGTTAACAACCATGGTAAAATAGTAGAAGCAAACCCTTCCGCATATAAAATGCACGGTTATACTTATAATGAATTTCTTAAACTTAATCTAAATGATTTAGTTGACTCTTCTTCCCAAAAAGAATATATCTTAAAGATCAAACCGCTTTTAAAGAATGAAGATATTTATTTTCAAGGGGTAGATATTAAAAAGAATGGCTCTCTTCTTTATATTGAAGCTCATGCACGTATTTTTTCGTATACAGGTAAAAGACATTTCCTAATAACAGTAAATGATATAACAAAACGAAAACTCTCGGAACAAAAATTACAAGACCGCGAAAAGAACTACAAAGCATTATTCAATTTTTCTCCGAGCGGTATTATTTTAATTGATTTCGAAGGAAATATTTTAGACGCTAATCCTGCTTATTGTAATATTATCGGTTATTCCAGGGAAGAATTATTGGAAATGAAAATTACTGATTTATCTAATCCGGATAATTTTCCCAAAATTAGCAAACATATTTCTTACCTTAAAAAGAATAAGAAGTTAAGGCATACTGTAAAAAATATCAGAAAAGATGGAACCGTTGTTTACTTAGAATTAAACGAGTCAAAAATTTCTTTAGCATACGGCGGGGAATTCATTTTGGCAATTGCAAGCGATATAACCGATCAGAAATTAGCTTTCATTGAATTGGAAAAAAACGAGAACCGTTATAGAACGTTGTTTAATATGTCTCCAAGCGGAATAATGATAGAAAGCAGAGACAATATAATTTTAGATATAAATCCTGTTTTATGTAAATCGTTAGGTTATAAGTATGAAGAAATTATTGGAAAACCGGTTGAAAAGTTTTTTCTGCAAACCGAGTTAGGCTCAATTAATAACCTTGAAGAGGAAAAGAATCAGAATAAAACAATTCACCTTACAATAAAAACCCAAAGAAAAGACGGTAAATTTGTTTACTTGGAACTTAGCAAAACACTTATTCCCTTATCCGACAATACGCAGGGCATTCTTGTAACAGGAATTGATATAACAAAGAGAATTGAGTATGAGAAGGATTTGCTCAAAGCAAAAGAAGAAGCGGAAAGATCAAATAAATTAAAATCAGAATTCTTAGCTCAAATGTCTCATGAAATCCGTTCTCCTATTAATGTTATTCTAAGTTTCATTTCTCTCTTAGAACAAGAAATTTCGAAAATTCATAACTCTGAAGAATTTATGAGTTACTTTACGAGCATTAACAG
>BDSW01000039.1 GCA_002898175.1 bacterium BMS3Abin04 | reverse complement strand
GAATATTGCAGATGCTGCTAATGGAGTTTTTGTTACAAAACGTGGTGGAACCCCGATCCAAGACATAATTCCAGGTACACCTGCAGTAGGTTCTCCTTTTATTCTCACTTATTTAAATTTTGGAAAAGTTAATACTTACGGTGTTGATATTGGTTTGAATTATTATTTTAATAAGAATCTGACTTTTGTTTTCAATTACTCATATTTTAATTTTTCACTTGATAAATCAGATATTAAGAATGACGGAAATGGAGATGGAAAAGTTACCAATACCGACCTTCCAATTAACACGCCCAAGAATAAATTAGGTTTTGGTATTAATGCTTCTTATAATAAATTCTTCGGTTCAGTTTTTGGAAGGTGGGTTGAAGCCTATGATTTCTTCTCCGGTATAAATGTTGCTGCATCTACAGACCCAAGTATAATTTACGGTGGTTCACCTGTAGTTGAAAATACGCGTGTTGGAAGGTCGTGGAACTATGGACCATTAGGGGGCTTTTTAAATTTTGATATTACAGCAGGATATTCCTTTACCAAACATGTAACCATAATTGTTTCGGTATCTAATTTATTCAATACAAGGGAAAGACAATTTGTCGGTTCACCTTTGATAAGTAGGTTAGCATCTGCTGAGCTTAGATTTAATCTATAATAATTCTGTAACTTATATAGTGTTTTATTTATTCCGTAACAGAATCAGTTGTTTCTAATTCTGTTACGGTAGTTATATATTTCTTTAAACCAAAAATATTGAAGAACTATGATTATGAGAAATGCCGTTATTCTTTCTACCGGCTCTTATTCACCTGAGTGGGTTGTCCCAAATTCTTATTTTGATGAATTGCTTGGAGAAAATGTAAGCAATTGGTTAGAAGAAAATCTTCACATATATGAAAGGCATTGGTGTGGAGAAAATGAATCTACTGCCGATCTTTGCCAGCATGCTGCCGAAAGAGCTTTGAATAATGCTAATATTGATGGAAAGGATTTAGATTTGATCATCATTTCCACCGATACTCCTGAATATATCTCTCCCTCAACTGCTTCGGTTCTACAAGATAGAATAGGAGCAGTAAATGCCGGTACGTTCGATATTAACTCTGCTTGTGCCGGTTTTGTTACGGCAATGGATATAGGCTCCAAATATATAATCGCGGATAGCAAGTATAATAATGTTATGGTAATCGGTGCTTATGCTATGAGTAAATACTTGGATAAAACCGACAAGAAAACAGTTAATTTATTTGCCGATGGTGCCGGTGCGGTGATTTTACAAGCTAAAGAAAATACAAGACGCGGTTTTCTTGACAGCGAATTGCACACTGAAGGTAAATACAACACATGGATGGGTATTTATGCAGGGGGAACACATAGGCCTATAACCAATGATGTTATAGCAGACAAAGGTAATTTACTAAAATTTGTGAGCAAATTTCCCAAAGAACTCAACGTAAAAAAATGGTCAAAAACTATAACAAATATTCTGTCTCGTATCAATGCTAAACCGGAAGATGTAGATCATTACTTTTTTACACAAATAAATATTAATACTATTTATAAGACATTAGATATACTTGGAGTAGAACATTCAAAAGCTCATACAATAATGGATAGATATGCTTATACCGGTTCTGCTTGTATTCCTATGGCCATTGATGATGCCGTAAAAAAAGGAAAGATTAAAAAAAATGAATTGATTGTATTAATGGGTTCAGGAGGCGGACTTGCCTTTGCCGGAGCAGCTTTTAGGTGGTAAATTTATATTTAATATAAAAAAGGGAATACCCAATGGGAGGTACCGCAAATACCCAATTAATAAGTTTTATTTGGATAGCTATTTTTATTTATGCTGCTATTATAATATTCTTTGTCATAAGAGGTGCCTTAAAAACTAAAAATATCTCTGACTACGCAGTTGGTAGTTTGAGTTTTTCACCGTATGCCGTAGGTTTGGCTTTAGCTGCTTCCATCACAAGTGCAGCAACGTTTATTATTAATCCTGGGTTTGTAGCTTTATACGGATTAAGCGCTTTTCTTTCTTTCGGGGTTTTTCTACCGCTCTCAGCACTAATTTCTCTGGCAATACTTTCTAAAGGCTTTAGAAAATACGGTGCACAAATAAAAGCTTTAACTTTAGCCGAATGGATTGGCAAAAAATACAACAGCCCCGGTTTAACATTATTTTTTGGGTTTCTTTCATTATTGTTAATAACATTTATTGTTCTGATTTGCGTTGGTTTAACAAAAATAATTTCCAAGTCACTTGACGTTTCAGAAATTAATGTACTCATTGGCATTGTTATTTTCGTATTTGGATATATGATGTTCGGTGGTGCTAACTCGATGGTTTATACTAATACTATTCAAGCAATATTAATGATAATTGTTGCTTTTATTTTACTTGGTTCAGGTTATGAGCATTTTAGCAACGGTGTCAGTGGGTTCTTATCCAATCTTAATTCGATAGACCCGAAATTAACTCAGCTTACAAATGGAAGGAGTTTTTTATTTAGAGATTTATTCGAAGTAGTAATTGTTCCTATAATAATAGGGGTCGCTATTATTTGTCAGCCGCATATTCTTACAAAATCTTTATTGTTAAAAACCAATAAAGATGTTAATAAATATCTTTTGGCAGGTATAATAACAGAAGCACTTTTCTTTTTGGTTATCTTTACAGGCTTTTATGCCCGTCTCACATTTCCCGAGTTAAGATTTAATGGTATTGTATTAAAAATGGACGGAATTTTATCGGCGTATGTAGTACAAAAATTTTCAGTTTATATGGCTATTATAGTAATAATGGGTTTGATTTCTGCCGGTTTATCTACACTTGAAAGTTTGATACAGGCTTTGGCATCAACTATAACTTCAGATATTATCCAACCGTTATTGAAAAATTACCTGCCGTCTGAACAAAAGAAAAAGGAAAAAGCAGGAATTATTATTAATAGAATAACAATTATATTCTTGGCTGTTATTTCCGCCTATTTAAGCTACGGACAGTTAGTTCATCCAAAATTAAGTGTTGGTATTTTTGCCCAAAATGGTGTGTATGCTTTTTTTGCAGCAGCATTTGTTCCTATTTTATTTGGTATTTATTTAAAGAACGTAAATAAAATAATCCCTGTGGTTTCTTCCATCACTGCAGTAATTGTACATTTTACAATGTACTACGGAAAACTCCCCATTCCCTTTAGTAAAGCAACAGGTGAAAATCCCGGGGTTGCTGCTGCTACAGCAATAATTATTTCTTTGATGACTGCAATTATTTTATATAGTTTTTTAAAAAAAAGAAGACGTAATAACAATTAAATAAAAATGTAAAGTATTATGAATAGTAGTGAAAATCAAAATAATTTTAATATGAATAACCCTAATTGTTTTGACTGGATAGAAAAGTGGGCTTTATATACACCGAATAATTTAGTATTTAAAGATCACAACTCTAACCGGAGTTGGACCTATTATGAATTTAATTTAAGAACAACAGCTCTTGCTAATTACTTGAAAAAGGAATTTAAATTAAAGAAGAAAGACCGGCTTTTATTTTATTCTATAAACCGACCCGAACATGTTTTCTTCTTCTTCGCTTGTATAAAAATAGGTGTAATATTTGTCCCATTAAATTTTAGATTAACACCAAATGAAATTGATTATCTTGTAACAGATTCCGATCCTTCTTTGTTCGTTTATGATATAACATTTGAAGAAAAAGTAAATAAACTTAAATCCCTGAAACCAAAGGCACAAATTTCATTACTTAGTAAATTTTCAGAATTTGCATTCGGCAAAATAAAAAAGATTAGTTTTGAGTTAGAAGAAACCATTTCTGCAGATGATGTTGTGTTGATTTTATATACATCCGGTACAACCGGAATACCCAAAGGAGCGATGATCAATCACCGAATGTTGTTCTGGAATTCTATCAATACGGAACTAAGATTAAATATTAATTCGAATGACCATACACAAAACTTTGCACCTTTCTTTCACACAGGTGCCTGGAATGTATTGTTAACACCTTTTATTCATCACGGTGCATCTCTTACATTGCTGTCTAATTTTGATCCGGATTTAATTCTTAGATTAATTGAAGAAGAAAAAACGACAATATTTTTCGGTGTCCCAACAATGTTACAAATGATGTCTCAATCTCCTTTATTTGAAAAAGCAGACATTTCTTCTATCCGGTATGCAGTTGTTGGCGGAGCTCCAATGCCAATTCCATTAATAAATAAATGGCATAAAAAAGGTGTCGCCATTCGTCAAGGATATGGTCTTACGGAAGTTGGCCCAAATTGTTTTTCTTTACATCAAGATGATGCCATTAGAAAAATAGGCTCAATCGGCTTTCCAAATTTTTATATTAATGCAAAAATTGTAGATGAAAATGGTATTGAATGTGAAAAAAATGAAGTGGGTGAACTTTGCTTAAAATCACCTGTAGTAACTCCCGGTTATTGGAATAAACCCGGAGAAACAGCTAAAACAATTAAAGATGGTTGGTTTTACACAGGTGATATGTTAAGGAAAGATGAAGAAGGTTATTTTTATGTTGTGGACAGAAAGAAAAATATGTTTATCTCCGGCGGAGAAAATATTTATCCTTCAGAAATTGAAAAAATTATTCTATCTAACGAATATATTGAAGATTGTACTGTAATAGGAGTTCCCGACGAGAAATGGGATGAAGTTGGAAAAGCTTTTGTAGTAATCAAAAAGAATTGTAATATAAGTAAAGAACAAATAATTAAAATTTGTTCAGATAAATTAGCTAAATATAAAATTCCTAAATATATACAATTTATTGAATTTCTACCGAGAAATGAAGCCGGCAAGATTGAAAGAGAAAAACTTAAAAACTTGATATAAGTCCCTTAAATAAAAATCCGGTATAATAAAATTTATTTTATAAAGAAAATGAAAAAAATATTAATATATAGCTTATTCTTGGTGATGCTGATAAATTATTCCCACTCAGCTCAAACTAATAAAAATCATATTATTAAGCCGTATATCTTGGATTACGGATTTTCGACCAAAACAATTTTAAACGATCCTTTTATATCATATATAGATACCGGTAAAGGAAATAATACTATTTTACTGTTGCATGGTTTAGGAAGTAATGCCGGTTTTTGGCGTTATAATATCCCGGAATTAGCAAAAAAATACCGCGTAATTGCAATAGATTTACCTGGTTATGGAACATCCCAAAAAGGTAATTATTCTTATAGTATGACTTTTTTTTCAGATGAAATAAAAAAGGTTATTGATAAATTAAACATTAAGAAATTTGATTTAGTAGGTCATTCAATGGGTGGACAAATAGCAATTACTTTTGCATTAAAATATCCAAATAAAATTCACAAGCTCATCTTAATAAGTCCTGCAGGAATAGAATTATTCAACAAAACACAATCAAATATATTAGCTAATTTTTTAACTGTTGATGCTATAAAATCATTAGACGAAAAAGGAATTGAATATAATATTAAAAATAATTTCTATAATTGGAAACCAAAATTCAGTTGGTTAATAAAAGAGAGAACCGGATTAAAAAGAACCGATGATTTTAATGAATATGCTACAGCAGTTACAAAAAGTATTAAAGGTATGTTGGCTGAACCTACCTCAAAAAAGTTGAAGGATTTATCGGTTCCTACGCTAATTATATTCGGTACAAAAGATAATTTAATACCAAATAAATATTTCCATAATTTAAAACCGGCAGATATATTTAGTATAGGCGCACAACAAATAAAAAATTGTAAATTGCAGCCTGTCAAAAATGCCGGTCATTTAGTATATATTGAAAAAGCTGAAGAAGTAAATAAAATTATATTAAAATTCTTAAACAATTAAATGGAATTCTCCGATTTAAAATATCCATACAAAACAAAGTTAATTAACTTAAAAGACAATATAACTTTAGCATATGCAGACGAAGGAGAGAATAAAAAAGAAACTATTGTATTTATTCACGGTTTAGCCAGCTATATGCCGGCATGGAAAATGAATATCCCTATTTTAAAAAATCATTTCAGATGTATTCCTATTGATTTACCGGGATATGGCAAATCGAGTAAAAATGATTATCCTGTATCTATGGACTTTTATGCCGATATAATAATTGAATTTTTGGATAAATTGGGAATTAATAAAGTTACACTTGCCGGGCATTCAATGGGCGGACATATTTCAATTTTTACCACTATAAAATATCCGGAAAGAGTTAGTAAATTAGTCCTTGCAAGTCCAGCCGGTTTTGAGATTTTTAATGAATTTGAAAGCCGGATTTTAAAAAATTTTATGACAGTTGATTCACTAATAAATAATTCCGCAGAACAATTAAAACAAAATGTATTAGTAAATTTTTATAAAATGCCGAAAGATGCTGAATTTATGATTGAAGATAGAATTGCATTAAAAGATGCAAAAGATTTCAGACTTTATTGTTCTTCCGTTGTCAAATCCCTTCATGCAATGCTTGATGAGCCTGTTTCTGAAAAATTGAATTTAATAAAACAACAGACTTTAATTTTATTTGGAGAAAATGATTCTCTAATTCCCTCCATCATTCCTAGCCAGGGATTACATAAAAATTTAACAACTAAGTTAATAGCAAATTCCGGCTTCTTTAAAATTAACAACAGCAAGTTAGTGATGATACCTGAATGCGGTCATTTTTCACAATTTGAAAAATACGAGAAATTTAATACGGCTGTAATAGAGTTTTTAAAATAGTTTTTAAACCTTGGGAATAGGCAATAGTTGTCTATTCCTCAGGTCCCGGAATTACAGCCCAAAGGATTAAATAAACCAAAATTCCCGGGAATGCAGCGCTCAGAATAGACAGTAGAACATATCCTATCCTAACGATAGTTGTGTCCCACCCGAGCCATTCGGCAATACCGCCGCACACACCGCCAATCATTGCATTTTTAGATCTGTTTAATGTAGCCATCGTCTAAACCAAATTAAATTCTATTGCAACAAATTTAATGCAACCAATAACCAACAGCAACCCCAATAAATGTAGCTGTTGCATAACCTAATGTCCCGCATAAGATAGCGGGTATTACAAGTGATTCCCATTTCCTTGCTACAGCCATTGCAGCGGCTGTTGTGGGACCGCCCATATTTGCATTGGAGGCTATTACAATTTCAGCAAGATCAATCTTGAAAACCTTGCCCATTGTTAGAATAAATAGAAGGTGGATGAATAAAATTAAAGCTGCAAAAACAAATAAAATTGCTCCGACTTTAATAACCACAATTATATTTGCACTTGCTCCAATTGCAGCAAAAAACACTTGCATTAAAAGTACTCCAATTTGATCTGCTCCGCGAATAGATTTCATTTGTTTTGGAAATGCAGTTGCAAGAATTACAACAATCAAAGTAATAATAAGTATTCCGCTTCCTTTTATGGCAATCAAGTCTTGCAGAGCAAAACCAACGGCGCAAGTTGCCAAGCCGATTGCAAGAGCTTTGCCTATATCCATAATATCAAGCTTCTCGGGTTCGTGATTATTTTCTAAGGCTGAAGGATCCAAGTTTGAAATCGCATCATCGTGCAAAGTAGAAAAATGCTTTTTTAAAAATTTGACAGAGGGTAATGCAAATAGAATAATAAAATAAATTGTCATCATAAGATTATCCGCTGCTACTCCGGCAGCCAGTAAATCGCTTGATCTTAATTGTAAAGCTTCGGCGGCTGCTACATAATTCATCGATCCGCCTATATAAGTTGAACAAAATATTCCGGCAAGTTTCCATCCTTCCTCTCCCAGCGGAATTAGGTTGAATGCAATTACGGTTCCTAATACTGTTCCTATTGCTCCGAAAAAATAGGCAATTAAAGTCGGACCTGATTCTTTTATTATTCTTCTTAGGTCAGCTCTGAAAAGAAGAAGGGGAATTGCGAGCGGAACAAGGTAAGACCAAACAATATCATAAGACGGAGAGGCCGAAGGAATAATAGAAAGATTAGATAAAACAAACGTAGCCAAAATTGATACAACGACAGCAGAAAGTTTTGAACCTATTTTTGTCTTTTCAGCCCAAAGCCCGAACACAGCTACGGAAAATAAAATAGCAAAAAGTGCCCAATGCTGATCGGGTGAGAGTAATGAATGTTCAAACAATATTCACCTCAAATTAATAATGAATAGCTAACCAAATTGTTTCTTCAGTCTTTGAAGTTTGTTCAACTCGATGTTTCTTGTGTTTTGGTATTATAATATAATCGCCGGGAAGCATTTTTATATGCTCGTTATTTTCAAAGAGTAGCTCAGCGCTGCCCTTTAATAATATTACAAATTCATTTTGTTCTTGGTTATACCAAAAGTTCGGCGGAGAAGATTGACCGTTTGAAATGATCCTTTCAATTTTTACATTTGTATTTTCCGCAATCACTTGAAGAACTTCATCATGCAGATTTTCCGGTAAATCTTTGTATATATTTTTGCTAATTATTTTCATACAGCCGATATTGAGAATAGATTTTAATAATCAACCATAACAATTCTTAATTCTTCTGCACTATTTGCTTCTTCTAAAACTTCGTTAACTTCAAAAGGATTTTGTGGATCGGAAATATGTTTTATGAAATTATTGTAACCTGCTAATACACGGTACATTATCTTTTTATGTATTATCTGACCTCCTGTAGCGGCAGCTTGCTTATTGTAAAAAATTACTATCTTTAAGGGGATTTCCCTTTCAAGAATTTCAATCAATGACATGTGACCTGCAGCCAGGAATCCAAAATCTCCGCTTAAAGCCCAAACATCCTTATGCCCGGCTTTATAAGCTCCTATTGCCAGTGGAATACTTCCGCCTAAATGAGTGATTAGGTCAATACTGTTGTAAGGAGGGAAAGCAAAACAGCTGGATACGCTAGTGTCACCGGTTACAACCGAACCTCTAACGGATTTAAAAGTATCGAAAAATGTTACATACTTATTAGCGGATTCTAAATATCTCTGCGGAAAATCTTTCGGATAAACCGGAATTTGGGGAGTTTGAATATTTGAAAAATCGCCCGTAATTTTTTTCGCCGTAAAAACTTTATATTGATAACCGGCTAACAAAGGGTGAATTACATTTCCGAGTAAATCTCTTTTAAACTCAAAATTTTTCTTTAAATCTTCACGCCTTTCAAATTCAGTATACTTCATAATATCAGCTGAGTTTATAAGAAATACATAAGGCATCTTTCGCTGCTCGGATTCCCGGTAGCAGTTTATTATATCGTCATAAATTGATTCTACTTTTCCAATTTTTGTAGGAAAGTGCATGCCTCTTAAAATCGGAGTTAATTCCATTATATTATCTGAATAAGCACCTGTAAAATCTTCAAAAATAAAACAAGCAAAACCGGCTGTTATGTTGGTGTATAATGAATTGACCGCGCTGTTGCCTGCTTTAACAAATCCGTGCGCTTTCATTAAAACAGCAGACCTTTTCCCGACCATGCTTGCTCCGTGAGCTATGGAGAAAGCTGCTTCCTCATGAAACGATATTACAGAACGTTTCATTTTTGCTTTGCAATAACTTTGGAATGTTTCGCTAACACCAAACCCGGGAACATTTGTTGCTGTGTCAACTCCTAAATCCGTTAAAGCAAAACCAATTGCATCCGCTGCTGTTGCTTTCATATTTTGTTTTTCCCCAATTATTATTTCTATTTTATAGGATTTGCTAACATTCTAAAATCTTTGCCCGTAGGATTTTGAAAAATACTTAATTCAAATTCCGTTACCACGGCAAATATATGATCAAAAATATTTGCTTGTATTTCTTCGTACCGAGCCCAAGCGATAGTGTTTGCAAATACATAAATCTCAATCGGAATACCGTTTGGCCCCGGTGTTAATTGTCTAACTAAAAAAGTAAAGCCTTCATTTATATCTTCTCTGTTTTTAAGATAAGCTTTTAGATATTCACGGAATGTGCCGATATTTGTTAATCTCCGCCCATTTATAACTGATGAGGTATTAACGTTGTGTTTCCTATTGTATTCTTCAATTTCAATTTCTTTGTTTACAATATAATCTTTAATCAATTCAAAATTTTTATACTTTTCTAGCATTTTGTCGGTACAAAACCTAACGCTTGAAAGATCGATAAAAACTGAACGCTTTATTCTTCTACCGCCGGCTTGCTGCATTCCGCGCCAGTTCCTAAAACCGCCGTCTATAAGCTTATAAGTAGGAATTACAACTATTGTTTTGTCAAAATTCTGAACTTTAATTGTATGAAGGGCAACATCGGTAACATCACCGTCTGCGCCGAACTGCGGAGCTTCAATCCAATCACCTATTCGAATTAAATCGTATGCGGAAATATGAACGCTGGCAACCAACGATAAAATAGTATCTTTAAATATTAAAAGAATAATTGCCGTTAAAGCGCCTACACCGGTTAATATTGTCCATGGCTTTTGACCGGTAAGCAACCCGATTATTGTTATTCCGCCTAATATGTAAATTATAATTTTTACTACTTGCAAATAACCTTTTATAGGTTTTCTCTCGTACCGTTTGGATTTTTCATAAAGTTCATTAAATGCATCCACAATATTTGCAAAAACAACTATAATTAGGATGATTACAAAGGAATTTAAAATGTTGCGAACTATATTGCTAAAGTCCGGAACCAAGTATAGAAATTGATAAATAACAATTAAAGGAGCTAAATAAGATATTCTACCTAATAGTTTTTCATTTAATATAATATCATCAATTTGTGTTTTGGTTTTTTTAACGACAGAAGATACGGCTTTAATTAAAACTTTCTTCGTGATCCAATACACGATAAACGCAAGGAGAACAACTCCGATAAATACTAAGACATTAGAAATAAAAGGATAGTTTTCCAACCAAGTTTTAATATTATTAAAAATCATTTGTAAGTATTTCCTATTTATAATAGTAAACGTTAAATGTTTGATTCCGCTAATTTATATAAGGCATTACCCGAAACCCGATGAATTATCCATTCATTATGGCTTTCGGCGCTGAGACTTTTATAAAACTTCAATGCCGGTTCATTCCAATCCAATACCGCCCATTCAAATCTGCCGCAACCCCTTTCCACCGCCAGTTTTGCTAAATAGGTCAGCATTACTTTCCCAAATCCGTTTCCTCTGAATTCCGGTAGAACAAATAGATCTTCAAGGTACAGTCCGGGCTTTCCCAAAAATGTAGAAAAATTATGAAAATACAAAGCAAAGCAAACCGGTTTGTTGTTGTAATAACCTATTGCACATTCGGCAGCCGCATTTGGACCGAATAACGATTCCGTTAGTAATTCTTCCGTAGCTGTAACTTGGTGTGACAGATTTTCGTAATCGGCCAACTTTTTGATAAATGTTAAAATTGTACCAGCATCTTTTTTTTTAGCTTTTTTGATAACAAAATTTTTCATGTATCATCTATATTTAATTAACATAATCAACTTGGTAAATTTACAATATTTTTGTTGATAAATGTGAACTAAGAGATTTCTTAAAGAATAGGGCATGTAAAAATTTTCAATTAAAAGAAAAAAGAATAAAAAAAGGGAACTATTATTATATTAACTTATATTAGGTTGGGATATTATAATTAAATATTCGGTAAATTTTCACCATTGAGACTTTACGTTTGACGAGTCCCCGGATTACGATTATGAGTAAGAATAATCAGTATCCTAAATCAAGTATCTGAAAATGAAGGTAAGTATAAACAGATAATGCTGTAAAATAAGGTAAAGTATTGCAGAGTAATAAATCGAGAGCATATTTAGCATGGGCGGCAATTTGTATTGTTTGGGGAACAACTTATCTTGCGATTAGAATAGGTGTAGCCGGAATGCCTCCGATGTTATTTGCGGGAAGCAGATGGATAATTGCCGGTCCGTTATTTTATTTAATTCTTCGTCTTAAAGGTGTTGCGCCACCGCCTAAAAATGAATTAAAAAGTATAGCAATTATCGGAATTAGTCTGCTGGGGATTGCAAACGGATTGGTTGTTGTTGGCGAGCAATGGATTCCAAGCGGTCTTACGGCGCTTTTAATAACAACGCTGCCATTTTGGATAATCGGTTTGGAATCTTTAGTACCCAAAGGTCCCAAATTGAATTTTAGAATAGTGCTTGGAATTATTATGGGTTTTATAGGAGTGGCAATAATATTTTCCGGTGACATAATTGAAATATTTGATTCGAATAATTTGATAGGAGCGGCAGCTATGCTTTCGGCGGTTATCTTTTGGTCGCTCGGCACTATCTATTCCAAGCGAAACAAAATAACAACTTATCCATTAATGAGCGCTGCCGTACAAATGATAATTGCGGGAATATTCCAGCTGCTGCTGAGTTTTATAATTGGTGAAAGATTTTATTTCGGAGGCGATTACCAAAGTGTACTTGCAATTTTGTATTTAATCGTGTTCGGATCAATTATAGGATTCGGGTCTTATACTTATGCTATACAATATTTACCAATATCATTTGTTTCCACGTATGCATATATAAATCCTTTAATTGCACTTTTCTTAGGCTGGCTGGTGTTAGATGAAAAATTAAATGTTCAAGTTATAATTGCTGCGGTGATTATTTTTTTTGGTGTGACACTTGTAAAAAAGGGGAGCTCACAAGCTGCTAAAAATTAAAACACAAAACTCTCTCATCCCTTTGAAATACAAAAGCATTATAGCAGCCTTCTTTTGCTCCCCGTAAATATTTTAACCGAACCATATTTCCGTTGCAACGCTATTTTCTAATTGCCTTTTTGCTTGTAATTCTCTACTTCTTTTAAGAATTGCCGGACTTAAATTCGCGGTTTTTGTTTTATAAGGAGAAATAACAGCAATAGGTTTATTGGAATCAACCAGAATAATTTCATCTCCCTCGTTTAATAAATCCACTAACCTCGGCCATTCTTTCTGAACGGAAGCCATATTTACTTTTTTCTTTTCCATGAGTCTCTCTTTCATTTTATCCATATAATTTTAACAACCGAAATCAAAATAAGTTCTACACATCTTTAACAAAAAAACAGGAAAATGTCAAGGGGGAAAAATGTTTATACTGAATTTATGCCGATTTTCGTTAAAAGTTCCATTTTAATCTTAGAAAGTAGAACTTTCCGAAATTACCCCATTCGGTATCTTTATCACCAATAAAAAATTGACCGGCAACCAAAAGGTAAATATTGCTTGTTAAGGAGAATTCTACGGAAGGTCCAATATAAAAAGACTTATCGCTGGGATTAAAAATTGAAGATGTACTTGCGGTAATTAGAGGTGTGATAGGATAAGATATTTCACTAAAAGCAGAATATTTTGCCGGCGACAAATTCTTAGCCGAGTATTGGAGAGTAAAAATATTATTAAATCTACCCGCATTTTTTGTTTTGCCTGCACTATTATACAAAAATTCTCCGTGAATAAATAAACTGTTTGAAAATGTATAATTTCCGCTCAAAGCAGCTACCAGAATATTTCTGTTATATACTTGGTTATCCTTATTTCGGAAATAAGTTATTTCACCGGAAAAGCCGGCACTGCTAATTTGTCCTGACCAACCAAAACCTAAAATATAATCATCCTCCATAATTCCGCCTAAGAATTGAAAATCGTAATCCCATTGGTTTATTTTAATAATTCCCGCCGCTGTAGCTTTGTTATTGGAGTTTAATTTATATGCAAATTGAATTGAGGAAGCAATTCCCGTATAATATTGAATTCTAACGGCATCGCTCCCCGGTTTTTCTACATAGTCGAAATTTAAGAATGAAGATGCATTAAAAATATCGTTAGGTGTCCAGACTAAGTTTTTTCCGAGGTTTATCCTTTGTCTTCCCAATTGCACTTCAATATTATTTTTTGAATATATAAGATTTAGTCTATCTATGTTAGAATATAAAACATAAGACTTATCCGATGCTATTTTTTTTGTAAGATTGAAGTAGCCATTATCTTTGGAAACAATATCTGCATAACCGGGAATAATTTGAACGAACTGTCCGTAATCGAAAATGCTGCGTAAACTTGCGTTAAATGTAACTGCGTCCGATGCATACCAAGAGAAATTTATACGGTTTGAAATGGAGTTGGAGAATACCCACTGATTAATTTCTTTAGGTGCCCAAACGGTCTGTAAATTTTCCAAGTAACCATTATATCCAAAACCGGATTGAGCAAATAAAATAGAGTTGAAGAGTACTAAACATAAAGCATAAAAAGTTTTCATAACTTAAGACTTAAGATTAAAGTGTAAAAAAACAGAACAAGGAATTAAATATAATTCTCATCGGGCTTTAGAAACTATTGAACCAGGTATCTTCTTCAATTCGGTTGATTCTTGTATTAAATTTTCTAATTTCTCTTTCTGGATTTGTTCAACTTTGATAGCATCCAAAATCTTTAACCAGTAATTTGATTCTCTCATTTCACGAAGTGCTATTCTCACTTTATTTCTAAAATCAGCTTTTGATGAGCCCGTTTTAGATTCTTCATAATTAGCGTCGGACGAAGTTGTACTTTTAGAAAGTTGTTATACTATAACATTTAACTCAGGATTATTTGGTAATTCTTTTAATAAATTCAAAACTGCAACTGCAAAATCAAATAACCGCTGTTGTAAATCATTTCTCAAAAATTTATTTCTCTTATCTATAATATAACTTTTATCTTTTTACTTTATTTTTTGATCTTGTTGAACTTTTCCATCCTCCAGTGATATAAGTCTGTGTGCCCTCTGCATAACACGTGAATCGTGTGTAGAGAAAATAAATGTAGTTCCTTCAACTTCATTTAATTTTAACATAATATCCAGCAAGTTGTTTGTCGATTTTGAATCCAGATTTGCCGTTGGTTCATCTGCTAAAACAAACTTTGGTTTAGAAGCCAGCGCCCTGGCAACGGCAACACGCTGCTGCTGACCGCCGGATAGCTCGCTTGGTCGGTTATTCATTCTATCTTTTAGTCCGACTGCTTCGAGCAGATCTATTACACGTTTATCTCTGTCCTTTTTCGGAATTCCCTGAAGCTGCATAATAAATTCAATGTTTTCTTTTGCCGTTAAAACCGGAATTAAATTATATGCTTGAAAAACAAATCCTATATTCTTTAGTCTGAAATCTATAATTTCAGTTTGTTTTAGTTGAGTTATATTAGTTCCGTCAATAATAACTTCGCCTTTGGTCGGTTGATCTAATCCACCGATTAAATTCAGTAAAGTTGTTTTCCCGCATCCTGAAGGACCTATTATTGCAGTAAATTCCCCTTTGTCAAATTCCAGGGATATTCCGTTTACCGCATAAACGGGAACTATTGTTTCATCGTAAATTTTATGCAAGTTGTTTGTTGTGATTATACTCATAATTTTATCGATTTTTTTTATAAAAATTTTTCGTTTTATATTGTTTAATGTGTTTATAATCTTAAATTATCATTTCCCTAAAAAGACTCGGGAAATTATACACCAAGTTAATAGCGTCATAATTATACATTTTGCCTAACAGCCTCAGCCGGATTTAATTTAAGAGCTTTTCTTGCCGGTAAAATAGAAGCCATAATTGCAGTTACAATTACTAATGAGCCTATCAAAATATAATAAGTAAAACCAAGCATCGGATGCACAAACGAGCTGTAACCGAGTGCGTTCAATCCTTCCGAAACAGCCGATAGATCTATGCCGGTTTTATGAGTAACGGTTATTGCAACCCAGCTAAGAAAAAGTCCTGCTGCACCTCCCGTAATTGATAAGAAAATAGTTTCCAGCATTATCATTAAAAATATTTTCAGTTTACTCATTCCAATAGCCATTAACATACCAAGCTCTCTAACTCTTTCCATTATAACCATCAGCATTGTATTAACGATACCGAAACTTAATGCTACAAGAATTATTATAAGAAATATCATCGAATATTCAATAAACATTTCGTTAATTAGTTTTAATGCAGGTTGAATTTCCACCCAAGTTTCTACGTCTAATTTTTTTTCGCTTATTGCTCGGTTGAAAATCTTTTTAATTTTATTGGCAATTAAATCGGTCTGATCGTTATTATTTAACAAAACAGCAATTTCCGTTGTTTGTTCTGAAGGAAAACCGATTAATTTTCTCAAGTCATTTTTTAATACAAACACATTGGACAAATCAAAATTTGTACTTTCCGTCTTGAAAATTCCAACGATCTTAAAAGCTCCGTATGTAATATTGCCGGACATATCTAATGCGGCAATTACAATTTTCGATTTTACTTTTACATTTAATTTATCGGCTAATTTTTGTCCGATAAAAATTTGATATTTTTTACCGGGTATTAAATAAGTTCCATAAACTATTTTTTTGTAAAGAGTGGTAACATTTTTCTCCTTTACAGGATTAATTCCATTAATAGTTATTCCGGCGCCGGTAATGGCGGAACTAACCATAGCCGTACTTTTGATTCTCGAAGTTGCTGCCCGCACACCATTTATTTCTTCAATTTTTTTAATAATTGAATCCGGTGAATCTATTGTATATTTAACTTCGTTATTCAACCTGTATTTTGGATTATGAAGTTGTATATTGGAAATTTGCGTTTTGATGGTAGCATCAATTTGATGCTGAACCATTCCGTTAGCAAAAGCCAAATAGAACAGACCTCCCAATAATCCGAGCGAGATAGAAAGAATTACAATCAGACTTCTTAATTTATTCCGCCAAACATTTTTCCATGCAATTGAAAGTAACATAAAGTTTACGTTTAACTCCTCATAGCTTTTAAAACATTAAATCTTAAAAGGACTGAAAGCGGATATAGTACTGCAATAATGGAAATAATAATCACTGAAATTGTTTGAATAATAAAAATATTGGGTTCAAGTGAAAAAGGAAGTATCGGTTCAGCCCCAAATGCTATCATATAAGATGCAAGATCCCCGGTTAAAGGTATCGGGTGGTAAAATAAATAAAGCAGCAAAGGATATGTAACTAACAATCCCGCTAAGATTGCTACAATACCGATAAAAACAGTTTCCCAAACAACCATAGTCAAAAGTTTTGTTTTTTTCATCCCTACGGCAATCATAATTGCAAATTCTTTCCTTCTTTCCATCGTCATCATCATAACGGTTCCAAAAACGCCGAAGCCGATTACCATATAAAGAATAGCAATCATAATTATACCGCCGACGTTATCGCTTTCTATAGCTTGTACCATTTCACGGTTCATATCCTGCCAAGGCATTACTTCATAATTATTACCCAATTTTCCCCGAAGCATTATTATTGTTTTATCCTCATTCCCCGGATTATTTAACATCAATGAAATAGAAGTAATGCGGTTTGGCGCGGCATAAAAATATTGGCTTTCCTTTAACGGCATTAGTATTAGCTGATTATCCAACTGCGGTATCGGGAAATGAAATATCCCTTTAATCGGGTATTTTGCGGCTGCCGTAATTCCGTGGTAACCTTGACCAATTAGCACTAACGTATCGTCCACACTAAGCTGCAGAAACTCGGCTAATTTATCTGAAACAAGAACCGCTTTATCATTGCTTTTGAAATATTTTCCCTTAATTATTTTTTTAGAATAATGATTTAAACTATCTTCTAATTTCGGGTTTGTGCCGATTATCACCGCTCCTTTTGTATGTTTACCCGAAGAAGCAAGGGCAAAAGATTCAAGACGCGGAAGAGTTAGTGTTAAATTTTTATCGCCTGATAAAAGATTACGGAGTTTCGTAGTTTCTACGAATGTTTCGTTTATAGATTTATTATCCCAATAACCTTTTTTATGTATCTGTATATATCCGGTTGAAAGCTTTACGGTATTGGCAATCATATTTGCATAAGTTCCTTTCTGCATTGAACGAGTAAACAGTGAAAGAACAACTGCAATAAAAATAGAAAGCATCATCAGAATTGTACGCCTTTTATTACGCCAAATATTTCGCCATGCCATTTTTAAAATTGTATTCATTTTCTATCGTAGTCGCTTCATATTTTGTTGAGAAAAAAATCTATCGGGTATCGGTTTATTAAATACAACATTAATTAATTTAAGAATTGTTTTGTTGCCTTTTTTATCCATGGGGATCATAGTAAATTTTGTTGGTAAAGTTCTACTACCCATTTTTTTGATTTCGCTGCCTAATTGTTTATTTATCAAAGTACCTGTTTCATCAAAATATTCAATCTGCAATTCATAATAACCTTTTTTGGATACCCACATAAGAATTTTACCCCATACTACCGCTGCGTTCGGTTTCGGTGTCAGTTCAATTTTATAACAATCATAACCATCCACTTTTTCAGAACCAATAATTTTATGTGTGTAATCAACAACTATTGATGATTCTTTTAATAAATCGTCATTTGTGAAATCCGAACCCATCCAGGACTGCATCATCATGGAAGGCGGAATTTTTATCATCCTCCCGATCGAAGGCATCCAATTCCACAATTCATTTTTTCGTTTAAGAAATACTTGCCCTTTTTCCCGTGCCGGTGCGGTAATCAAAATCATATAATAATCGGTTCCCTTCGACCACACTTTCATTGTAACTTCACGCGACCAGTCAGGACGAACAACCTTCATCTTGTTAATTCCCTGCGAAGTTTTCCCCATAACAAGATCATTTGCTTTTTTAACAATTTCTGTTGCATTCTGCCCGAATAATAAAAACGGTACAAAAACAAACAAAAGTAAAAAAAATATCTTTCGCAAAATAACCGCTCCTTGTTTTAGCAATGACTAAACGTTCAGTCAAAACATAATTAAAATCATTAGTGTCCGATAAAAAAAATAAGACAGGGGAAAAATCGGATAGAAAATTCCCTTGTCGTGGCTAAATTTGTAATTGACAAAAAAACAAAAAAGAGCCATGAACAAATCTACAAAATTTAGCGGACAACCGATTATAAAACAAGTATTGAGTTTTATAGATAACAAAATTATTTATCGGACAGCAAAGAAGCATAAAAGCGATAGATATACAAAAAAGTTCACAACCTATGAGCATTTAGTAACAATGATATATACCGTATTAAGCGGTTGTAGTTCGTTACGTGAACTTGCAAGTATAATGTTAG
>BDSW01000038.1 GCA_002898175.1 bacterium BMS3Abin04 | reverse complement strand
AAATATTAATTCATACTGAAGTCAGCAGGATAGGAAATTCACCTTTCCTCGGCGACTTAAATCTTGCGGTAAAAGATTCGCTGGGTAATACTGTTTATGAAAAGACAGAATATCTTCCTTTGTATTATGACTTAACTTATGATATGAAAGTAGATAAAAATAAATTTGGTAAAGGGAAATACTTGGTTGAACTGAGTGCAGTAATAAAAGAAAAAGAAGATATTCCACAAAGCAAAATAAAGAGAATTTTACCTTCTAAAGCAAAACTGATTTTTTCTATACCTTGAAAAAGATAGTTCTCATATTATTATTAATCTTGTTGTATTTGGTAATTTGCAGTGGCGGAAAGCAAACTTCCATTAAAGAAAATTATGTAGCATTTAAAGCCGGTAATATTTCTGGATATAGTAATTATTATAGTAATAGTTATGATAGTAAAAGTATAAATCAGAATATTGACCTTGTAAATGAACCCGCTGCATATCATAAAGATTTAACACCACCCGAATTAATTTATCCCGGCAGCTCAAATAATGTTAAAAACATCTTTAGTTTAACTCCGGAATTTAAATGGCATCCGGTGAAAAATGTTAATGGATATGTTATGTACATTTATAAAAAGAATGATGTGAAGCGTTACCGGATAATATTTAATTCCGTTTTCTATGCTATAATTCCGGATACAACTTTTAAAATGCTGCATGGAATTTTGTTTTACAATGAAGAATATAAATGGATAGTTAAATCGTATAACAAGGGCAGATGGAGTGATGTATCGAATCCACTTTATTTTAAGGTTAGCAAAAGAAAACCGGTCGAAGTCCCTAAATTAATATCACCGGGCAATGCAGGGGACTTTACAATAGTTCAAAGCTTAAAATCTTTATTTACGTGGCATAAAATTAAAAATGCAAATGGATATGAATTCAACTTGGAAGAATCAAACGGAAGTATCTTTAAAAATTATTATGTAAAAAGAATTTCCGGCAAAAATGATACACTCATTAAACTTGATAATAAGCATATTAAGAGAAATCATAAATACAGATGGCAAGTGAGAGCTTTTACTGAAACGGATACGTCAAATTATTCCGGGTACTTTAATTTTAAGACTTTACCAATTCGTAATATAGAATCTAAAAAGAAAGAAACTAAAAACGAATTCGAAGAAATTTATTTGTCATTTAAGTATGCGGGTATAGTTGATAAAACGATTACTGCCCTGTATAAAGACGGGAAAGTATTCCTTCCGTTTTCAGAGTTATTTAACATTTTGGAAATCTATAATAAGTACGATAAAACAACGGGGAAAATTGAAGGATATTATTTATCAAATGAAAATGAATATGAAATTAATTTGAATAAATTAGAATTTAATTCATTTAAGAATAAGTTTACTTTTGATCATAAAGAAATAATTAAGACAAAATCGGAAATCTATTTTTTGCCTTCCCTGTTTAAAGATGGTTTTGATTTGGAATTTGTAGTCGATTTAAGTGATTTAATTCTAAAGCTAAGAACCGATACATCCTTACCTATTTATAAAAAGTATATTACTGAAAAGAACTTTAATGCATCTTATAATTATGAAAATATAGTTGAAAAATCCCAACAACACTTTGGACTAAACAAACAAATATTTAATGCCGGGTATTTGGATTATTTTTATTCGACCAATATGAGTAAGGGAGTAAAACCTTTTAATGATTACCGGGTTGGTATTGGAGGTGAACTACTTGGAGGCGACGGTCAATTTAATGTAAACGGCAATACATATGAGGGGAGACTTGTTAACAATAGAATTGAATGGCAGTGGAGATATGTATTAAAAAACGAATATTTGAATCAATTAAAAGTCGGCAACCTTTATTTTGACGGGTTAACATCATACAACATTCGAGGTATCCATTTAACAAATGACCCCATAGAACCGCGTAAAAAGTATTCTAAATATACTTTGCTCGATAGAGTAGGCCCGAATTGGTATGTTGAGCTTTACAAAAATAATAAGCTGATAAATATTGCCCGCAGCAATGCCGACGGTTATTATAAATTTCAGATACCGCTTAACTACGGTATGACATTATTAAAATTAAAGTATTATGGACCTAACGGTGAAAACAGAACTAGTGAAAAGTTAGTACAAATACCTTATACTTTATTGCCGCCGAAGGAAGTAAGCTATCATGTAAATGCCGGAGAATTAGTTAGCACAAAAGAAAAAGTTATTCAGGCGGATGCAGCTATGGGATTTAATAATTGGTTAACCGGGAAAGTTGGCTTGGACTATTTAAACGGCGATATATACAAAGAAGGAATTGTTTATAGTTCATTATCGGCAAGGCTGTCTGAGAGTTATTTGTTCGATCTTCTTGCTGCACCCAATGCTTATTTTAGATTCAGTGCTGCAGGAATATTTTCATCACTAAGTTCGTTTAATGTTAACTATACAGAGTACGCAAATAATCAATTCTATAACCCGGCAAAAATCAAAAGGGAAATATCTGCAAATGCATTTTTACCATTTGACCTTCAGCAAATCCCGACTAACCTTATATTCTCATCACAATATCTAAAATTCAAAAATGTTGAAAGGTATAATATTAATATCGGGCTTAATGTAATAATCGGTGGGTTTAGTCCAACAATAAATTATGAATATTTTAGAACTCGTCAATTTGGAGGAGGTGTTTTACGTTCTATTATTACCGGCGGTTTTTATTATTCCATACCGCAATTGTCCGGTATGCTTGAATATTTAAAGGGTAATGTAGTAAGTTTTAAGCTTGGTTATAATACAGAGAACAATAATTTTGAAAATTTAAATATTACTTTTGCTACAAACATATTTGATAATACGCGTTTTCAGATATCTCATTCGAGAAATTTTATTAATTCTTTTTCTAATACATACGCACAGCTGATTATAGATTTCCCGTTTACGAGATCCGGTACATCGTTTAGCAACAGGCAATTTACACAGTATTTTCAAGGATCAATTAACTACGATAAAAACTATAATGAATTTCACTATTATAACAGAAATCAAATAAATAGATCGGGCGTATCTATTAGATTATTCTTTGATGAAAACGGCAATGAGAAATATGATGAAGGTGAAGAAGTAATAAAGAATGTAAGATTAAAAATGAATATTCTAAGTAAAATAAGTTATGACGAGAATGGAAATATTCTTTTACATGAACTAAATCCTTATACTCTATATACTGCGAAAATAATTGAGTCAAGTATAACAAACCCATTAATGATTCCTTTATATGATAAATTCTCTTTTGTAACTGATCCGAATAATTTTAAGAAAATAGAAATACCTTTTTATTCTGCCGGGGAAATAAGTGGTTCGGTTACAAGAAAAGTTAACAGTACAGAAGAAGTTGTACCGGGAATGAAAGTGCATATTAAAAAATTAAATGATGATAAGGATAAAATTGTTTCAACATTTACGGATGGTTCTTATTATCATTACGGGCTTTTACCGGGGAAGTATAAAGTCTATTTAGATGAAAGTGATTTAAAGAAGCTTAACCTGAAATCATATCCTAAGAAGTATGATATTGAAATAAAATCTAAGATAAATGGGGATGACATTAGTAAATTAAAATTCAGATTAAAATAAAAATACCCCGAATATCGGGGTATTTTTATTCTAATATTTAAATAATATATTTCAACTTATATTATTTTACAGCAAAAGCTAATTTTACATTAGCTCTATATTGTGTAATTTTACCGTTCGAAACTTTAGCGCTTTGACTAATAATTTCGACACCGGTAATTCCCTTAATTGATTCGGAAGCTTTTTTAACTGCTTGGGCTGCAGCGTCGTCAAAACTTTTTTTAGAAATTCCAACCAATTCTACAATTTTAATTGCACCTGAGTTTATTGATGTAGTTGCCATTTTTTACTCCTTTTTATTTAATTAAATAATTAATATTGATGCATTGCTGCAATTGTTCATGTGAGCATATCGCGGTGTTCAACATGAGCTGATCCCGTGTCCGGTTACTCCTGAAAGTTCCTCATCATTAAACAAACTTAAAATACCGGCTGCTGCAGCGGCAGCATGATTAGGACTTCTACCGGTTGCAAAAGCATTCGGTGTTTTATTATTAACGAAATATACTCTTGGCATAGGAAGATTTATATTCTCCGTTAATCGTTTAACAATATTGTATAACCGGGAATTATCTTCTGCGTTGATTTCTTTTGCTCTATAGCGTTTTAGAACATTTTCACTGCCAAACCAATAACTGTAAAAAATCATTCCGGCAGCAATAAAAAAAGCTGTCACTGCACTTTGGTTGCCGCTGATTATACCGCCTATAAAAACAAAGACCACAGTAAAAACTGTTATTAAGAAAAATATTTTTATGATATTATTCATTTTGAATCATTTTATTTTTTTGAATCAAATAATCCGCCGGTTAAACCGCCTAAGATATTCCCGGCAGAACCTCCTAAGCCTTTTGTTAAGAAACCGGCTACATCATCTAAGATACTTCCGTCACCGTCTTGGTCAAGTAATGAAGCTATCCCGCTTGAACCAACACCGCCTGAATCTCTCTTCTTTGTTAAAAATCCCAATACAACAGGCGCTAACATGGGTATGATTTTACTCGCTTTGTCTCCTGCAATATTAAACTGCTTTGAAACTAAATCGGTAGCTTGAATACCTGCATCACCTAATAACCCGCCAAGCCTAGGGTCGGCATTCGAATCATTTACCTTTGAATTAAAGAGCCCGCCAATATCGTCTAAAACGCCGGCATTTCCATATTTATTTAAAATATGATCAACTCTCTCTTCACCGCCGTGTTCGTCTTTTTGCTTTTTAAGTCCGCTTAATATCATTGGTGCTACTATTGGGATTATTTTAGAAACCGCACTTTGATCAAGTCCTAATGTATTAGAAAGTTGTTTGGTAACATCACTCCCTAAGGAACTCATTAGCTCATCAAGTATTCCTGCCATAATATTCTCCTTTGTTGCATCTTATAAAAAAGGGCTATTCCTAAAAAAGAAATAGCCCGAAAAAAAATTAATTAGCTTTTACAAATTCAATTCGCCTGTTAAGTCTGCGACCTTCTTTCGTTTTATTGTCTGCAATAGGATTTGCTTCCCCAAGACCAACAGCTTTAATTCTTTTTGCATCAATACCTTTGCTTACTAACCATTCTTTAACTGAATTAGCTCTTTTTTGAGAAAGTCGTTTATTCGAACTTGTTCGACCAACATTATCGGTATATCCTCTAATCTCAACTTTCATATCAGGATATGCAGCTAAAGTATTGTAAGCTTTTTCCAAAACAGTTTCCGATTCAGGGGTTAAGTCTGATTTCCCTGTTGCAAATGTAACTCCGCTTAAAACAATAGGAGCGTTAGTTTTAATTTCCAGTACAACATCATCCTTTGGATTTAAAGGATTAGTACCTCTGTCAACTTCGGTTTTATCGTCTACCGTACCGGCATCGGTATCTTTCGCTAAAGGATTGGTTTTGTATTTCCTTACTTCCTCTCCATCACTTAATCCGTCACCATCAGTATCGGCTTTTAATGGGTTGGTGTTCAATTTAACTTCGGTACCATCGGAAAGTCCGTCACTATCAGTATCGGCTTTATTAATGTTTGTTCCGAGTCTAACTTCTTCAGCATCGCTTAAGCCGTCCTGATCAGAATCAGTTTTAAGAGGATCGCTCTTATAGGTCAACACTTCTTCAGAGTCACTGAGTCCGTCACCATCCGTATCCGTAGAATTCGGATCGGTTTTATACTTCTTAATTTCTTCATAATCGTTTAATCCGTCATTATCGCTATCGGGATTTAACGGGTCGGTATTGAAAGTTAAGAACTCTGCGCCGTCTTTTAACCCATCACCATCAGAATCCGATTTATCCGGGTTTGTTCCAATTTCTTCTTCTTGATCCTTAGTTAAGCCATCCATGTCTTTATCTGAACTGCCGCTTTCGGCTGTAAAGGAAACTCCAAGACCGGCATTCCAGTAAGCGTCATAATCTTTCTTATTATCTATACTTTTATTATTATAAAAGTTAAGATTATCAGTGAATGTTTGAGTAAAGCCGCCGGTTAGGTCTAAGACTACAGATTCGGAAACTTTAATTTCCATTCCAACACCAAGGGGAACAATTAAGTTCCACCCATGATCGGTTACACCTTTGAAGGGAGAGGGAGAAGAGGGCTTATCTTTAACATCCCACTTTAAATAACCAACACCACCATAAGCATAAGGATTAACACTTTTAACATTAAAAGGACTTAGTATTAACCGGATATCAAGAGGTAATAAGGAAGTTTCCCAATAACTTTTTACGTTATCGGTTCCGGAAAGTCTGCCGTATCCGGCACCTAATTCAATATCAAATGCGTGAGATAATTCAAATCTCAAAAATCCCCGCCCCAAAAAAGATACCTGTATATCATTATTCTCAAATTCTGTAACAGGCAGTAAACCACTACCCTGTAATCCAAATTTAATGCTGTAGCTGTTAAATTGACCAAACATGTTTTGACTACTAAAAGTAATAGTTAGAAATAATAAAATGAAAAGCAAAAATGTCTTTTTCATTTGGGTCCTTTTATTTATTAAGTAAATTACTTTTTAAGTAAATCTCGAATTTCACCTAATAGAACTTCCTCTTTTGAAGGAGCGGGAGGTGCAGCCGGAGCTTCTTCCTCTTTCTTTTTCAGACTATTAATACCTTTTACAACTATGAAAATAGCAAATGCAATAATGAAAAATTCAACTATTGTATTAATGAAAGTTCCATAGCTAACTACAACAGCTTTTGATTTTTCAGTGGCCTCTTGAATTACCCAAGTAAGATTTTTAAAATCTACTCCGCCTAAAAGAACACCAATCGGCGGCATAATTACATCTTTAACTAAAGAAGCAATAATTTTACCGAAAGCAACACCAATTACAATACCGACTGCCATATCAATTACATTGCCCTTCATTGCAAATTGTTTAAATTCTTTCATCATACCCATAAGCAAATCCTCCTATATATTTAATTTATTAAAATAAAGTATAAGTAATTCCTATTTGTAAAGCTTCTTTTAATTGGGTTTTTAATGTTTGATCTTTATCGTACAGAACTACAACATTGAAATTAACATTAAATATATTGCTGATTTTAGCTGTAAGTGTATTATCCCATCTAACATCCCAAACGGTTAATTCATTAAATGCACTAAAGAGACCAAGATCTGTTGTGAATAAAATATTTTCAGCAAGTTGAGCTTTCCCTACGATACCTGCTTCAATTCCGGTTTCAAATTTGAATTTTTCAATTTTTTGCGGAGTATCGGGATTATCGGAATATTTGTTGAATTTACTTGTAATAGTTTCTTTAAAACCCAAGCCGGCTCTAAAGTTCCAATTAGGAAATTGCTGGTAAGTAAAACCGAATCCTTGCTGAAAATACCCGGGATCAAAAAAAGCAGCAGTCTGTAAAATGGGTTCAGTTGAGTAATCAAAACCGTTAGCAAGTACCGATCGAAAAATATTACTAAAATAGGGATCTACGATCCATCCGAATGAATAAGATAACATATTTTGCATATAGATTTCGTTATCTGCGGTCCTAAATTCTTGATCACCAATTTTGGTCTTTCCAAAAGATACTTTTAATAGGTTATCAAACTTCCATGGTGCAGAGTAATACTTGAAACCGAAATTTCCAATTAAACCGAATGCTAACGAATTCTCACCGCCTTTTGCCCAATTACTTAATGAAACTTGACTTATATTAAAACTGGCTACACCGGACGGCAGCCATGTATTTTGTTTTACTTCTTCTTTTTTATCCTGTGCAAAAATGCTACCGGTAATTATTAATAAAACCAATATGTACTTTTTAATCACTTTTTATCCTCCGATATTTAGTATTACTTGATTATATAATTTTAAATTATCACACTTATTTTTTTTATCTAAATGCAGGTTTATATGTTTTTTAGCTTTACCGTTTACAAATTCAGTGTTTTCAAAATCTGAAAACAAAATTAAATACACATTGGGGAAGCGCATATTAATTTATGAATATATAAGTGATCTCAGCTTCATTTATAAAATTCATTACACCTACATCTATTTTTTTTTGAGTTTTAGTTTATGTAAACTATTGCGCGGGATATCAGCAATAATATTCAAGTTTCTAATATCCTTTAAAAGTTCAATAAGACCTTTTCTAAAAGCTTCGAAGTTGTCTGATAAAACTAAGTCTATTTATTACAAAGCATTCTAAATCAAATCAAAAATATAAGTTAATAATTCAATATCCCTAGTAACAATTATCTTTTTTTTTTTGTCACATTAAATGTGGCACGGGAGAATTTGTAAATGTGATTAAAGTAGAAAGAATTTAATAATGTATTTTAATCTAAAATTTTATTTTTATAAGCATATACGGCTAACTCAACATTTGATCTCATTGACATTTTGTCCATTATTCTTTTTCGATATGTGTTAACAGTGTTGGGGCTTAGGTTTAATATTTCAGAGATATTTTTAATTGATTTACCTTCTGCTATCAATTTGATAACTTCCATTTCTCTTTCAGATAGTTTTGAATGCGGGATATTTGTTTTTTCCGTAAAGATTTCTTCTGCTAATTGCTCTGCAATGGCTTCGGTGATATATTTTTTCTTATGTAAAATAGTATGAATTGCTTTTACTAATTCGCTTGCGAATGATTCTTTGGAAAGATAACCGTCGGCTCCGGCGCGAAATGCTCTAATAGCGTAGCTTTCTTCAGGATACATACTAAAAACAAGAACAGGAAGATCTTTTCTAAACTTTCTTATATCCTTAAGAATATCCAAACCGTTTCTGCCGGGTAAGCCAATATCCAAAATGACTACATCAATATTCCTGTCCATAATTAATTTTAATGCTTCCTCTCCGGATTCAGCTTCACAGCAAACGGTAAAATCAACTTCGTTGTTAAGGTAAACTTTTATACCTTCCCTAAAGATAGGATGATCGTCGGTAATTAAAATATTAAACATTTCGAATATATCTTAATTTATTATTAATAAGCAATTCAAATTTTGCGAAAAAATATGTACTTCTCAAGTAAAAATAAAACAAAAAATCACCTTACTAAAACATTAAATTTGCAATTAAAAGAATTTTTCTAAAGTTCCGTTTTCGTCTTTGTAAGGAGCCCATAATAATGAAACTAAAGTTACATCAATATCGGACTTTTTTGGACGGATTAATACCTTTTCGAATTCCTCCGTTGATATATCAAATTTCTCAGTGAAACCATCAACTTCCTCTTGAAAACTATTTTGTAATTCTTGTAATTTAGAGTTCAAGATCCTTAAATTTTCTTTTGCCCTATTAACATCTTGTGATTCTTTAATTACACGTCCTGCAGAGCGGATAGTTGTGCCCGCCTTCCCTATAGTAGATCTGCTTACTGCTTTCCGACCTAAAAAAGCTCCCAGCAATGTTGCTCCGAAAGAAATTGCCGCTTGAAGTTTTTGCTGTTTGGATTGTGACTCTTCTATTTGTATGCGGTCGGCTGCTCTTTTTATTTTGGTTTGAAGCGCATCAATCTTTTTTGCATAAGTCTTTCTTTTCTTTTCAATCCATTCGTCACGTCTTTCCCTGGCAATTTGTCTTAACCGTATTTTAAAATCTTTTGCAGATTCGTTTGGTCGCGAAGTTAAATTAAGAGTGGGGCTTTTAAGAAGCTCGATAAAGTAAGTTCTGTACAAGAATTCCTTAAAATCCTTTTCCCATAGAGCGTAATTTTTCTTATTCGCTGCTGCTCTCGGTAAATTATCGAACTGAATATTTTTCTCCGGTTTTTTGGAAAGTTCCGACAATTCCACATCCAATTTTTCAGAATCATTAAAGTTAACGGTTAACACATCATTTTTCATGAGAGTCATTAATTGTACTGGTTTTGATAAGTCAATATTCCTTCGTTGGTTTCTAAAATTTACCTCTGCTCCGGAGTACAAAAAAGGTCTATATAAAAGTGTATTCCCATCTTCAATTTTGCCCCGGTACGGAATAAAAAGTTGAGTTATTTCTGTGGGAAGAGCGGGTCTGTTGGAACCAATAGATTTTTTATTCATGCTAGGTTTATGTACAATATTCACCGTTTTGGTACTTGGTTTTGTTAGTTTTTTAATTTGCGTTCTTGTTAACGGACCTCTCAAATAAGACATTGCCCATCGGGTATGAAAAATAATTGGGTTTTCTTCATGTACATTGTTAAGAAGAAAGACTCTTTTATCAAGATTCGATAAAAGTGTTTCAAGATTTTTTCTGTTAAAGGAAATACCAGACTCAGTTGCAGAACCTTGAAGTCCACTTAATACTCTATCAACATCTTGTTTGGTTTGAAGCCGCCCGATAAACCACGTCCCTGCATTCGATAAACTTTTATAGTCTAAATCTATCGGGTTTTGAGTTGCGAGCATAACACCAAGACCAAAAGCACGAGCCTGTTTCATAAGTGTAAGTAATGGCTTTTTAGAAGGCGGATTTGATATCGGGGGCATAAAACCAAATAACTCATCTATATATAGTAATGCTCGTAGGCTTGTTGTGCCAGATTGTAAACGCATCCATTCCAAAATATTATTTAATAGAAGCGATACAAAAAACATTCGTTCTGTGTCTGATAAGTGTGCAATATAAAATATTGAGACTTTAGGATTACCTTGATATGTATAAAGTAGACCGCCAACATCAAGGGCTTCACCTTCCAACCAAGATTGAAAAGAAGGGGAGGAGAGTAAATTATTTAATCCCATTGCAAGTTTAAATCTATCTTTACTTGGGAAAAACGATTCTATATCCATAACACCAATTTTTGTTATTGGCGGATTTTGAACCGATTCAATTAACTTTGTTAAATCAAGGTCGATACTTTGTTCCCAATAAAACTTAAAAATGTTAGAAAGTAAAATATGTTCGCGGCTGGTTATTGGATCGGCATCTATACCTAGTAGTCCTAGTAAACTTGAAGTAGTAGATTCTATTTTATCCGCAAACCAATCCGTATCTTCCAGAAGTTTTTGATTTGGTGCTTCAAATGATTTTAATATGGATATGCTTTTGCCGGCACTGCTTCCGGGAGTATAAATATTGAACTCGGCAGAGTCTTTAAGCTTTTTAATCCTGTTAGCATCTTCACCCCATTTAGCTAAGCCGGATTTCCAAAGTGCCGCTTGTTTCTTCGCATATTCTTCTTCTGTCAAACCTTTCTTACGAGCTTCCGATTTATTTATCCAAGGTAAAAATTCTTCAGGTGATAAATTAGGAAAGGTCAATAGTAAATTAGTTATATCACCTTTAGGATCAATAATTATTGATGGTATAGAATCAATTGCTGCTTCTTCTAGTAGAGAAATACAAAGACCTGTTTTACCACTTCCGGTCATCCCAACACAAACAGCGTGGGTTGTTAAATCTTTTGAATCGTAAAGAACTAAATCATCTTCAATACTATGGGAAGAAGTATTATATTGCTTGCCTAAGTAAAAAGAACCGAGTTTTTCAAAATTATCCATTCCATTCTCCAAAATATAGTTTAATACCGAATTAAATTTAATAAATTAACCTTAACATTTCACTATTAACAATAGTGAAAAAAAAGAATAATTTATGGAGTAGAATAAAAAAAGTAAAAAAAACAATTATTTTATTTTGATGAAATAAAAATAAGTTTGTATATTAGTATTAAATATTTAACACCCTAAACAATACTTAGAAACAAATTAAAGGAGAAAACGAATGGCTTCAATTAAAATATCAGATATTGAAGGAATTGGACCGACAATTGAAAAAAAATTAAATAAAGCCGGTGTTAAAAGTGTTAACGGATTGCTTAAAACTGCTGCTTCTGCAAAAGGAAGAAAAGAATTGGCGAAAGTAACCGGTTTTGAAACCAAAACAATTTTATCATGGGTTAACATGGCGGATTTATACAGAGTAAAAGGTGTTGGAAGTGAATATTCTGAATTACTACATGCTGCAGGCGTAGATACCGTAAAAGAATTACGTAAAAGAAAACCGGAGAATCTTGTAAAGAAAATGGAAGAGGTAAATTCAGCAAAGAAGAAGAGATTAGTAAGAGCAGTTCCTACTCTTAAAAGAGTTCAATCATGGGTTGAACATGCAAAAACGTTAGACCCAATAGTTACTCACTAAATATCCTATTACGTTTATGCCCTGGCGTTTTACGTTGGGGCAATCTTTTTTTCCCATTCCTTTGCATTCCAAAATAAATTTATAACCTAACCATTCTTTTTATTAACTTTTAACTAGAAAATAAAAACAAACACGTTATTAGTTAATAGAAGGGAGATTACAATGGAATACAGATTTTTAGGTAAATCGGGTTTAAGAGTTTCAGCTCTTTCGTACGGTGCTTGGGTTACATTTCACGATCAAGTGGGTGAAGATACCGCTTATCAGTGTATGAAAGAAGCTTACGATGCCGGGGTAAATTTCTTTGATAACGCTGAAGCTTATGCTAAAGGTGATGCGGAAATAATTATGGGAAATGTGATTAAGAAAGCCGGCTGGAAAAGGAATGATCTTGTACTCTCTACAAAAATATTCTGGGGCGGGGAAGGAGTTAATGATAGAGGCTTATCATTCAAGCATATTATTGAAGGGACGAATGCAGCCTTACAAAGATTACAGACAGAATATGTCGATTTAATTTATTGCCATCGTCCGGATATTCATACCCCTATTGAAGAAACCGTTTGGGCAATGAATCAAATTATTAAAGAAGGTAAGGCTTTTTATTGGGGAACAAGTGAATGGAATGCAAGACAGATAACAGAAGCATTTTTGTTTGCAAGTAAGGAACATTTAATTCCACCTACGATGGAGCAGCCCGAATATAACATGTTCCGTAGGGACAAAATTGAGAAGGAGTTTTTACCGCTGTTTAAGGAATTTGGATTGGGGACAACTACATGGAGTCCCTTAGCAAGCGGCGTTTTGACGGGTAAATATAATGATGGAATACCGGAAAAGAGCAGATTATCTCTTGAGGATTATCAATGGTTAAAAGATAGAATATTTTCCGGTGAAGGAATTCAAAAAATTGAGAAAGTGAAAAAATTAGTCCCGATTGCAAATGAGATAGGAATGTCAATGTCTGAGATGGCTTTAGTGTGGTGCCTCAAAAATCCTAATGTTAGTACGGTTATTACCGGGGCTTCCAATCCTCAGCAAGTTAAGGAGAATATGAAAGCTGTAGAAGATCAAAACAAATTAACTGATGATATAATGGATAGAATTGAATCCGTTTTAGAAAACAAACCTAATCCTGAACCGGATTGGAGAGGGTTATAAAATTACATGCCCACTCGAAATATAAAACGGGTGGGCGATTTGTTATTTATACTTGAAACCGTATTTCTCTAGATTTGCCTTTGTACCGGCAACAGAATATTCTTTGAGTTTCATTCCACAAAGCGGACAGTTGCCGGGATCATCTGAAATCACATTCCAATCCATCGGGCATTCATATACCTTATCGTTGTTATTTTTGTCAATTGATACAAGATCAATGACTCCTTTTCGAACTATAACGGATTTGCCTTGAACTTCTTTAGCTGCTTTTTCAAAAGCAGGTGATTTAGATCCATCTTTTGAATTATTACAGCTTGATAAAAATAAGACAAAAATTAAAATGAAAAATGAGTAGCCGATGTATCTTTCCATAAATTCTCTAAAATTATTTAACAATAACTAAATTAAAAATTGTTAAAAAAAACAAGCTAATCTAAAATAGTTACTTTAGCGGCAGTAAAACTGTCACTATGTATGTGTCCCAATAGTTTTACGATCTTTGCTTTTGTAATTTCATCGGTCAAAGGTTCATGAACAGTAATAAATACAATTTTGCCGCTAATATCCTTTGCATAAAACGAAATTATTTGTCCATCCTTATTTTTCCTAAATCCTTTTGATTGTACAACTTCCACATTTATTTCTTGATTTATTTCACTCCCGGTACTAAACTTACTGAAAGAACCAAGGTCGCTATTTGGAGCAAAATAAAAATGATAGATCACAAAGACTGCTCCGATAATTAATATCGGCAATATTAATTTATTCAATATTTTCATACTATTATCCTTATTTTATATTTTACAAATATAAAAAATAAATGAAAGACAAATTCATATTATATTTTGTAGTAATAATCATAAATAAACTTGGAGAAAAAGTCAAACTTGGTTGAAAATAGAGCGTTTCCCATTGCCTTAAGCTATTTATTCTTGTTTAAATATTGCAAATAGTATGTTTATCCTCTTCTCCTTCCTTTACGAATCAACTCATAAATATTAT
>BDSW01000037.1 GCA_002898175.1 bacterium BMS3Abin04 | reverse complement strand
CTAATTACATATTTAATCCGCGGTTCAATTGATGTGCGCGTAGTACCGTCTTGCGGTGTCCCTTCTTCTTTAAATTTATCCATTTCATATACAACTACAGAATTCCTGCTGTTTGTGTATGAGAAAGAAATTTCTACATCATTTTTAAGTGATAATCCAAATAGCGGAATATTAAATCCGGATTTTGAGAAACTGGCAGTTATATTAATATCTCTGGAAAGTGTTTCATTAATATTCCTAGTTGAGATTCCCAAATCAAATGAAGACTTAGCAGAGTATTTAACCGAACCCGTCAAATTTCCATCCAACAATTTTTTAAACGAGACATTCATCCCCAGCAAAGGTGAAAATCCATACGTAATTCTCTGTGTCTGAATTTGTTTTCTACCATCAGGATCAATTTTCCAACCTTCGGTATATCCGGAAGAATAAGCATGGCTCAACGATATACTTCGAGCAAAACCTTTTAGAAAAGATATTTTTTCCAAACCTCTCCAATTAATTCTCCAATTGGGGCGAGGTACAAACTTAGCAACCGATGAAAGGATAGGCAGTTTTGAAAACAAAGGCAAGCTCTCAAAACCTTGGACAAATGCCGCCGACAAATCTTTATTCGCATCTTGACTATAAATTTCATGAACTTTAGAAATTCCGGCTTTGGATAAAAAAAGCGGGAAATATAAAAAAGTCTTATTTATATTTCCGGTCGAAGTAATATCATCAATAATTATATTGCTATTTTTATCTGTATGCAATCTTGTAGTTTTATTTATTCCCCATCCAAGCTTCCAATTTATATCAATTGAAGCCCCTTCCCAAAGCGGTCTTGATGTTTTCAGATCCATATTATTTTTCTGTGAAAAGTTATCTGAAAGATTACCGTTAGGAGCTCTTTTCCCAATATCATAAGAGAATCCCAACATAAAGAGCCTGCTAGGACCATTATTTTCACTCTGTTTAACTCCCCAAAAATTCGTAAACCCCGTCCCTCGAGCCAAAAGGCCTGAACCTGACTTAGAATTACTTTGTGAAAAATTAATATTTATTTGTTCATAGTCAAACAATAACCACTTAACTCCAAATTTCAACCAGTTTAATGCTTTGCCAAACAGAGGAGGTTTACTTGCTAATTTAATACTATCTTGCTTGGATTTTTCCGGGTTAAAATTTAATGATTTAATTTTTTCAGAACTTTCTTTTTGATTTTCATTATTCTTTTTCTTGTTTAATTCTTTGTCCACATTTCGTGATTCAGGTTCCTCTCTATTTCTTCTTCCTGAACGTCTATTCTTTGAAAAGGATGATTTAATATTATTTTTCTTTTTCTCTTTAAAAAGAGGCGCCATTAAAGATTTTAATTTTAACGTTAAACCGGTATTAAGTCTGTTTGAGAAGCCAGCACTTTTACCAAGTTCTTCCTGGGTAAAATTATTTTGCCAATTATAATTAACACTGTAGCTTGCATTGAGTGTAAAGTATTTATTCAGATCCCAAAGAGTCGGTAATTGAGGTCGAGTTCTAATATCAAATGACTGTGTATATCTAAAATCCTTACCGAATAGTTGTCCATTAAATATATCATGCCATACATCTTTATTCCTTCGTTCAATTCCATTTAAGGTTAAAAGATGTGCATATGAAGAAGCGATATTTACATTATAGTTAAAAGTTAAATTAAAAAAGCCGCCCTCGGTAAGTTTCCAATTGAAACTAAAATTTCTTTTTGCCGTAAAATCTCTTTGAACTTGCAGCTTTGAGTTTTCCGCTCTATTTAAGTTTGCCGATCTTTTCCTACTTGCCGAGAACCCGGTACTAAATGATTGAGGGGTAAAATAAACTTTTACATTTCTATAATTTTTAAATAATTGGAAAAACTCCCCAATTATTGGAATGTTAGCAGGATAAAAGAAATTATCTCTACTAAAGTTTAGAGAATATTTCGTACTTGCATTCCAAATCCACCTGGAAGCAAATACTGTAGAAGGACTTCTACTCCTCGACTTATTAAAATTGAACGAAAAAGACAATCCGTTTAGTATATCTCGAATATACCATTTTTTAGAAGGAAATTTAAATTTAATTGAAGGTATAGCCCAAGTATCGGAAACATTTAAAGTTTGACCTTGAGATCTTAAATTATCGGCTTCGATTTCTGCAGCTTTTTGTGTAGCGCCTTCCGACACACTTTTTTCAACAAGTTTTTTAGCCGCTTCTTCAACATTTACATCAGTCCCGGGTAAATAGAGAGGTTTAGCAACAGATTCATTTCTTGAATATGTAACTTTAAATGTACTTCCGCTTAAGTTGAACGGTATTAATTTCAAAACATCTAAGTTGACTGAAGCTCCCCAACTTTTGATATCAACACGTCTGCCAAACCTTTCATTTAGTTTATGAAAATAGGGATCCGTCTGACTCATATTAAAATTAGCAGATATTAAATCGGCTAATCTTAACGACGCATTTGCCCTGTAAGCCCATCCTTTAGTGTCATCTGCACCAAGTACTCTCAGTTCATTAATCCATAACTCTCCTGATACCGGACCGGTATTTTCCTGAATAGGATTTACAATACCGAAAGTAAAAAAATTAACTCGCGTAAGAGTAGGATTTCCTTTTATACCATAAGAGTTCCCCGGTCGATTTTTTACAGGTATTTGAAATAGCTGAGTTTCATCGGTTCTAAGTTGCTTTATAGCAGTTAACTCAGAGAACGGAATATCTATTTCATTCCATCCGGGTTTGACCGGTTGTCTGTACTCGTAAAAATTTGCTGTATCCGAACCGAACCTGAAATAAACCTCTGCACCGTAATCATCCGGGTTATTAAAATAGGAAATCGAACCAAGTTTATTGTCATTGCTGCCATGTACAAATAATTTCATTTCTCTATAATTGAATACATCAAGAGGTCTGAAAAGATATTTCACTATTTCCCTGTTATCACCGTCTTGTAAGTCATTTACAGTTAACAATAAAGATTGTTCGTTTTTAAAAACATTTTGATCCGGCTTGCTTCTGTCTCTTTCACGGGAAAGTCCCGGCGGCGAGGTATAGTTAGGATTATCTTCGATGTTAATAGTAGAAACAACTAATGTGGTATCCTTTTCATCAACTTTACCTGGAACTAAAACTTTCTGCCACTGGTTACCCACTAAATTCAATTCGGCAAATCTTAAATGAACCGGTTTATTAACACCGGATACCCAAAATCTAATTGTCTCAATTACCGTAAAACTAGGGTTCCCAATAGAATCTGTTGCTTCACGGAGAGGGATTCTAAACTGATACCAACCTTTATTTGCTCCGCTACCGCTGATAAAAGGATTTGTAGCTTTATTTGTATCGATAGGGATTTCATAACGGAAAAAACTATTCACCTTATCAAGAGTAAAGTTTCTATTAAGATCTTCCGTATCGGGTATTTTACCGTTGCCCGTTATTAATTTTGCATTTCCTTCAGTTCCGTTAATTCGATCATAAACAAATGAACCGGGAGAAAAAGCAAAGTCATCCTTATTTGGATCAGCCTCTGTTGAACCGAATTTGCTCCTTTCCTGAGGATCAAATAATCCGTCAAGACCGGTATCTTCTCCATCATCAACTAAATCATTTTGATTTTTATCTTCCGTGTTCAAGATGTTATTGGGAATTACATCTTCACTAATCTGCCCAAGATCAATATTTAATTTTGCACCTTCTGGCGCTTCATCAACATGTATCCAAAACTCAATAAACTTAATATTTTCTTCAACTAAATTACTTGCTGTTGAAGAGAGCCCTTTCATTATTCCGCCCCAATCCTCTTCAGGTACGGATAAATTAGGATCATGGTTATAAGACCCGGGCTTAGCCGGATTAAACACATAATCGAGGACAGTAACTTGTTGGTTCTCACGTGCAACTTTCTTTCTATCACCCCAAATATCTTTTACATTTACATTTGATGGAAGCACATTATACCAATAACTTTTCCCTTTAAACCTCATTTGATCTGTCAACGGTCTATTCCCAATACCGGGCAATCCAACCGGAACACTCAAATCTTTCCAACCGATATAAGAAATGCCAATCGGTATAATTCTTTTTGCCCCCTCAAAATCATCAATGTAAGCTATGCTTTTTGATTGGTCGCTGGAAATGGTACTTTTCTTCGTATTCGGATCAGGATTTACATATGCAAACTCGCCGCTTAAGTTTAGTGATGACATTTCCTTTGTTGAAAATAAATAATCTATCCCCTTTGTAATGAAAGGCAGATTGACTCCGGTTTTAAAATCGACACCAAAGATTGAATTATTAAGCGGTTCTTCTCCTATTCTAACCTTATCACTTAAGGTTTTCTGATTCAAGTTAAGAAAAGAGAAACCGAGTTTAGTTCTTTTACTAAAATCATACAGCCCTCTTGCCCCAATTAACGTTTTAGATGCTAACTGGAATAAATCATTCTTTTCATAGGAGATTTTTAAATTTGCTCCTGGAACAAGAGCTGATTCGTTTCTTATTATAACTTGTCCGATATTATAATCAACAGCATAATCCAATCCGGCTTTTAATTCCCGTCCGTTTAGCGTAACTCGCACCGAATTTTCAACTGCACTAAAGCCGATATTATAAACAGAAGAAGATAGAGCAGAATATTCTCCCTTTAGAACAAATCTATCATGAACATTATCTTGCTTAGCAAATGTTACGGTCGTATCATAAACCGATTGATACGCTAAGCTCTTATCACTCAGCGGGAAATTCTTTCCAAACGGCTCTATAACGGGGAAAATAATTTCCCCGGATTTCGGAAGGATAGTGCGCCCCGGATCCCAGTCAAAAGCACCGTCAGGTCCGCCGGTACCGCTTTCATCCCTGGTATCCAGTTTAAATGCCTGTAATAAATTTACTCCACCAATATTATTAACAGGCTCCTGTCCCGGAGGATTATATTCAATATCAAGCTTGAAACCTTCCTTCTTAATATCCCTGCCGCCAATGGGATATATATTTTTTAATTGCAAACGCCAGGCTTCTGCAAATGTACCCCCGGGTTGTAATTGCGGAGGTTGAATCAACTTAAGAACGATTGTTGCCGATGTATCGGCGCCGGTTTCTTTGAGGAATTCACCATAATATTTATCTACACCTCCCGGCGGACCTTCTACCCTGTATGCTATAGCAACAGCTTCATTGTCCTGAATTTGTGTTTTAAAGGTTATAACGCCCACGTAGGGATTATACTCATAATCAACGTTTTGAGTTAAAAGGACAAATCTTGATCCAATAACAGATTGACCCGGAACAGGATTTTGTGCAACCGAACGTTTATCTGCAGGGTAAGGAGGCGGAAGAGTTGTATCTACTCCTAGCCTTGCACCCAAGTTTATAAATGCGTTGCCTCGCCTTTCTTTTTGAGGATTAATATGAGCTGTTGTGGTTTTCCAAACTTCAATTTCTTTTATACGAACAGAGTCGACAATATCGGGAATAGTTGGTCCGTAATAACGATTAAAAAAGTTAAAGCCCGGTGCAGTTGATGCATAAGCCGTATCAACGAAAAAATGGTTTTGCGAGTATTCATAAGCGTGAACCGTAAACTCGCTTTTTTGTGAACCGCCAGTAACGGAAACTTCCTGAACCTCACTTTTTTTCTGCGATGCAATTGTTGTAAGGGTAAAAGGACCCATCTGAAATTTTGCTTTTATTCCGAACAAAGCATCGCTTCCACCAACCAGCGGCGAAGTTTGTAAAGATACATTTCCGGCTTCTATACTTTGGATTATCTCATCTTCGTAACCGGTGTACTTAAGTTTAAGCTGATTTTTATATTCAAAAGTTCTTTCAGTATTCCAGTCGGCAGATATTTTTAACTTATCTCCAATTGTTCCGTTAACATTAATTTGAACCTGCTGCTTAAAATCAGGCTCGTTTCTCGTATTACCTAATAAAGAAGCCGTTACACCCTCGGTAGTTTCATTTCGCCAAGCTCCGTGAATATCTACCGCGCCATTAATTCTTAAACTAATCCCCGGTTTACCGAAAATACTTAGAAATGACAAGCTTGGTAAAGGGATATCTATATTTGTTATATCGGTTATCAACTGACCTAAATCATTTTTGTTTTCTTTTAATTCATATTTATAAGCTAACTTTTCCCAAAGACTTCGACTAACATTTTGCAGCTTCAATTTAATATACTCACCTATCGGTATTTTAAGTGCATTGCGTATCTCCTGTTTACCAATATATTCTTTAATAATAACAAACCGACCTGTTGAATCCAGTTGAATTTGCCTACGGAAAAATTTGCGTGAAGGATAAGCGAAAAGGCTGTATTTTCTTTCCGGGTTAACCAAAATATAATTACGGTCTTTAAGTTTAAAAGTAAAATTCTTAATCCTTGCAGTAGAATCAATAGCCATGGAATCCCTTACGGTCATAACATACTTAGTGGAATCCATACCTAGTGAATCGGATTTTTTAGCAAAAATTGAATTGTTATGTTTTTTTTGTTTGGTAGAATCGGAAGCAGATGGATTATTTCGTGCTTTTATATTGCCGTGCAAGGCTAGAAAATCAATATTCCCTACAGCAGATAAATTATTATACAGTTTACCTTCTTCTTTATCCGGTTGAAAGAAAAAAGAAAAAAGAAAAAGCATAAAAAATAAAGGGAATAAAATACTTTTCAGTTCCCTCACGTCAAAATATCTTTTCAAATTAAAGATGTTGTAACCCAGATAATGTAATACAAATTATCGTACAAATATTTCTATAAAACCCCCTTATTTTTTTGAACACGAAAATTATTCATTTATCTTATTATATTCAATGCATTTAAGGATAGTTCGGAATAATTGACCTATTTCTTCACATCCATATTAATTGATAAATTATTTTTATTGAATGGTCAAAAACCATTCCATAAATTTGTCTCGAGGTTTCTTATATAACATCATTCAAACTTGTTTCTGTACTGAGTATATCCTTAACTTCGTTGTTACTAACTACTACAGCACTTAATTTATTCCTAGCATATGCCCCGGTATCGATATAAGCTGCATTAGCATTTTTATCCAAATAAACATCCTTATGCTTTGTATGCCCAACAATTTGAAGCTTGCCTATATTCAACAAAGAATCCCGGTTCCACATTACTCCGTAATCATCATAATAATCGTTTTCTATAAAAGATTTTAATATATCAAGATTCTCATTAAAATTTTTAGGTAATTTTCGTTTATAATAAAGTGAAATTCCCGCATGAGATATAAAACAATCATCTAAATCAAGATACAAAGGAGCTTCTTTTATTTTGTTAATGTGCATAAAGAGTTCTTGTTCGTGTTTTTCATATGATTTAAGAGTTGCTTCATTACCGTTATATGACCAAGATTGCCCAAAAATGGTTGAAGGTTTTTTAAAAAAATGATAGAACATCAAATCGTGATTACCGGCAGTAAAAATTATTTCTTCAGAAAGAATGAAGTCCATAACTTCAAAGCTGTGTTTTCCTCTATCTATTAAATCTCCGACCGAATAGATAGGAATGTTAGTATACTTTTGTTTTACTTGTTCGACCAAGTTAACCAAAGTATAGAAGCAACCGTGTATATCACCAATAACAGCTATCATAATTTAAATGTGATAAACCTTTTTTGCATATTTGGTTAATTCGTCTCTAAACTTAGGATGTGAAATATTTATTAAAGCCTTTGCTCTTTCTTGAATGGTTTTACCAAATAGTTGAGCAACACCATATTCGGTAACAACATAATGAACATCCCCTCTTGAGGTTACAACTCCGGCGCCTTGTTTTAGCGTAGGTACAATTCTGGAAGTGTTAAAATCCTTTGTAGTAGAAGGTAAAGCTATAATTGGTTTCCCACCTTCCGAATGAGCGGCTCCACGAATAAAATCGACTTGCCCACCGATACCGCTGTATAATTTCGTCCCTATGGAATCTGCGCAAACCTGTCCCGTTAAATCAATTTCAATAGCCGAGTTGATAGCAACCATTTTTTTATTTTGTGCAATAATAAACGGATCATTAACATATTCCTGCGGATGAAATTCTATTATAGGATTGTTATCAATAAAATCATAAGATTTTCGCGTACCTAATACAAACCCGGCAATTATTTTGCCCGGATGCAGTGTTTTTTCTTCCCCATTTATAATACCTTCTTGAACCAATTCAACGATCCCATCCGAAAACATTTCCGTATGAATACCGAGATCTTTTTTAAATCTAAGATATTTCATCACCGAATCCGGGATTGCACCAATTCCCAATTGAAGAGTAGAGCCGTCTTCAATCATTTCCGCCACAAATTGCCCAATTTTATCATAAACCGAAAGTACTTCTGCAGAAGCATTGGGGTCAACTTGCGGAAGATCCATCAGAGGTTCATCGTGTTTAACTATATAATCAATTTTATTTATATGAATGAAACTATTTCCTAAGCTCCGGGGCATTTCTTTATTAATCTGTGCAATAACTATTTTAGCTTTATCTGCCGGAGTTTTAATATTTCCCACATCAATACCAAAACTGCAGAATCCGTGTTCGTCGGGCGGCGATACATTTATAAAAGCAATATCTGCATCCAAAATACCTCTCTTAAATAATAAAGTAACATCGGATAAAAAGATTGGAATGAACTCTGCCCTTCCGTCGTTAATTGCATTTCTTGTATTCTTACCGATAAAAAAAGCTTTATGCTTGAAATGTTTTTCCATTCCCGGTTTAGTGTACGGAAGATCGCCTACAATTAAAATGTGATATATTTCTACATCCACCAAATCTTCTTTCTTACGAACTAAAGCCCGAATAAGCTCCATTGGAGCTGCTCCACCCGGTTGAACCACAACTTTATCACCGGACTTAATAATACTAACTGCTTCATCCGACGTGCATACTTTTGAGTTATAATTCCTAAGCCAAATGGCTTCGCCCTTTTTTTTAACTTTTATATCATCTATTGTCATAATTCCTAACTTTACTTTTTAATTAGTTGAAAAAAAATGCAGCCTTCTAAATTCGAAATTATAAGTATCTGCAATAATTTCATTTGTACAAGAACCGTTATGCGTACAGACCCCATTCGCAAGTCCTGCATCACCTATTAAAGCATTTATAATTCCATTATCGGCAATATTTAGAATATATTCAATGGATGAATTTGTCAGACCAAAACTTGCGGTTCTGGAAACGAGCGCCGGTAAATTAGGGACACAATAATGAATTACCCCATGTTTAACATAAACAGGATCAGAAATAGTTGTTGGATAACTGGTTTCAACACATCCGCCCTGATCAATAGAAACATCCACTATTACCGCACCTTTTTTCATTGTGTTAACCATTGCTTCCGTTACCAGGTGCGGAGATTTTTCACCTTTGATTTGTACTGCACCAATAAATAAATCTGCAAATTTCACTCCCCTTGCTATTGTATACGGATTAGCGGCAACGGTTGTGATATTTTTTGATACTGTGCTTTCTATCCTTCTCAATCTTCTAATATCTTTATCTAAAACAATTACCTGAGCACCGCGTCCAAAAGCGCTTTTCGCAGCATTCAGTCCTACAATCCCAGCTCCAAGCACAACAACTGCAGCAGGTGAAACACCGGAGATTCCGCCAAGAAGTATTCCGCGACCACCGGGAAAATCACTTCCAAGAAACCGTTCTCCTTCTTGAATAGCTAATTGTCCGGCAATCTCACTCATAGTCTGTAGTACAGGCATTTGGTCATGCTTTTCAATTAGTTCATAACTTACAGCAGTAACTTTCTTTTCGATAAGTTTTTCAATTATTTTACGTTGTCCAACTGCCAAATGGAGGAAAGAAAAAAGAATTTGATTATCCTGTAAATATTCAGATTCCTTTAAACTTAGAGGAGCTACTTTTGCAATTAGCTCTGCTCTCTGGAACGCCTCTTCGGCAGTATAAACAACATTTGCACCAACTTTTCTATATTCTTCGTCGGTAAAATTACTGCCTAACCCGGCACCGCTTTGGATAAAAACACCGTGGCCGGCTCTTATTAGAGCGTCAACTCCAGCTGGAGCTAAAGCGACTCTCTTTTCCTCAAAAAGTATTTCTGTAGGGATACCTATTCTCATTAAAAACCTTTTATTATATTAAAAATAAAGTAATTTTTACCCTAATAAAAGCATAAACTTATTCCGCACTTTACAGCTGTGAATCAAATTATCAATCTTACTCCACCTAATTCCTCAACACGATAAGGAAAATGATCTCCCGGTGAGCCGATAAACATAAAATTTATTGGAATTTTCCATTTTTCTGAAAGTTTTCTCACTAGTTCAGGTCCAAATTTATCTTTTATTTCTATAAATTCTATTTCTATTTCAGGATATTCCCTATTTAGTACATCCAAATCGGTTTTAAAATGTTCAGGAACTTTCTGATTATTTTCTAAGACCGTTACTATTTTTAGTCTGTTTGTTTGCTCATTACTTCGTATATAAAGCATTACTTTATTTAGTATTGAAACATCGTCTCCTTTAGTAAAAAAGACAAACTCTTGAGAATTAATTTTTTCAATTTGCTTCATAATTTTATTATTAACATCTCCTACAAACCTTTGAATAGGCTCAAACATATATTTTATAAAGGAAAGTAAAAATTTAAGTATTACTGTCCTTTTAAGCATTATCATTACTAAAAGCATAGTAGGAATAAAGTATTCAAAAAACACAACCAAATAAGGCGGATTCATTACAGCATTACCAATTAAAGCAATTATTATTGCTACAATAGCTACAATTAATGCAATCCAGGAAGCTTTTTCAGGTCTTGGTAATTTAGAACGTTTAATTTTAAGAAGAACATTACCGATTGCAAATAAAATCATTACGGACAAGAACGAAATTGTATATACTCCGGCTAACGCACCAAGATGACCTTGAGTAATAAATAATATTGAAACACTAAGCAGGAAAAACATTATAATAATTCTGTATGAACTTCCTCTATTATTTTTTTTCAATAAATACTGAGGCATTACTCTATCAAGAGTCATTCTTTCTATTAGACCTGATACGCCCACATAAGAAGTTAATACGGCACCACTAAGAACAAGAGCAGCATCTATGGAAACAAGAACGGAAAGCCATTGTCCTCCTGTGATATTTCCCATATATGAAAGTAGAGCTTCCTGGTGACCTTGTACATCAGGAATTTTAATAACTGCTAAAGCAAGAAATGCCATTAGAGGGTTAAAAATACTTACAACGATCCACATATTTCTTAAAGTTTTGGGAAATACACCAGGGGCTTGTTCTTCAACAAAGTTTGCCGAACTCTCAAAACCTGATATACCAAGCATTGCTGCAGAAAATCCAAAGAACAATGCCATCCAAATACCGCCTTGCACCGGCATGTTATAGTTGCTAAATAGAGTTCCCAAACCATTATTAGCTATAAATAAAAAGGCAACCAAAGATAAAATAACCAGAGAGACCAGATGAGTTATAAAAATAATTATTGCAAATTTAGATGACTCTCCAATTCCTAATATAGTTAATCCCATAAAAAAAGCAAGTAGAATAAGTGTTGCTAGAATTACCGGGAACCCTTCCCACAAACTATTTACATAGTGCATCGCTTCGCTAGCGGAAATTACCGCAGTAGCCATATAAGAAAGCAGCGTTAATGCTGCAGCTAAAGAAGCGGTAGATTTACTTGTTGTATTGAGTAAAGCATTATAAGCACCCCCGTTTAACGGTATGGCACCAACTACTTCACCATAGATCTTACGGAAAAGAAATAGAACAAATGCCACGATTAGAAGAGAAATCCATGCATACTGTCCGGCATAAATAATTGCAAGAGCAGAAACGTACAGACACGAAGAGCTTATATCGTTACCACAAATTGCTGTGGCCGGAAGTTCTTTAAGCTTTTTAACTACTATTTTGTTCACTAACTATTTTCCTTAGTCATTTCAGATTAAAGCTTATAAATTTAATATTTCTTATTGAATAAATAAACTAAATAGGAGTTATAGGTTTTTTACCATTTAAGACGTTTATTATGTTTTCAGCTGCAAGTTTAGCCATACTATTTCTAGCTTCAAAAGTAGCGCTGCCAATATGCGGAAGAATTACAACATTCTCCAGTTTTAGCAAAGCTTTGTTCACTTTCGGCTCTCCTTCGTAAACATCAAATCCCGCAGCAAAAATTTTCTTCTTTTTTAACAAACTAATTAAATATTTTTCATCCACTATTTCACCGCGAGCAGTATTTATTAAGATTGCAGTATTTTTTAATAAATCTAAACTTTCTCTATTTAGCAAATGGAAGGTATTTCCGGCTAACGGTAGATGTAAAGAAACCACGTCTGCTATTTTCAACAACTTTTTCAACGAGACTTTTTTAGCACTTGTTCCATTTTCAAATTCATTTTTTTTTGACCGGTTATAATAAACTATTCTCATCCCGAAGGCTTTAGCCCGTTTAGCGGTTTCTTGTCCAATTCTCCCTGCTCCAACAACTCCAAAAATTTTATTCCTTAACTCAATTCCTAAAAACAGTTTTGGTTTCCAGCCTACAAATTTCTGTTCCAACATATAGTTTTGAGCGGCACAAATATGCCTTGCACAAGCCAAAGTCAAACTCATTGCAATATCTGCGGTTGCATCCGTTAGAATATCCGGCGTATTGGTTACCACTATACCTTTACTATGCGCATATTCAACATCAATATTATTATAACCTACTGCAAAGTTGGCGATTATTTTGCATCTCGGTAAAGAATCTATTACCTCCTTTGTAATTTTATCGCTAAGGAGAGAAACAATAGCATCGGCATTTTTACTAAATTTAATTAACTCATCTTTTTTTATTGCCCGGTCTTTATCAAAAACAGAAACCGTAAACCCGGCTTTTTGCAATAACTCTTGAGCATTATCAGGGATTCTTCTGGTAATGAATACTTGCACAAAGTGACCTTAAATTTTTTAATTTCCAAATAAAAGTTTAACAATATATAAAGCACCTAATATGCCAGCCGTATCGGCAATCAATCCGGCAACAAGTGCATGCCTGATCTTTTTAATATTAACAGCGCCAAAATAAACAGCGATTACATAAAAAGTAGTTTCGGTACTTCCGAAAAATGTTGAGACAAGAATACCTATAAATGAATCGGGTCCATGTACTTTGATAATTTCCGCCATAATTCCTAATGACCCGCTTCCCGAAAGCGGTCTCATAATAGCCATCGGCAAAGCTTCGGCCGGCATCCCGATTAAATCCGTAAACGGTTTAAGTATCATAGTCAATAAATCCATTGCACCGCCCGCACGAAATATGCCAATAGCAACCAGCATAGCTACTAAGTAAGGAATAATTCTAATTGCAATGTCGAATCCTTCTTTTGCCCCGTCAACAAACTTTTCATAAACCTTCACACCTTTAATAGCACCATACCCGATAAACAAAAATATCAACATTGGAATAGCTAAAATTGAAAATATTTGAATTATATTCTTAAACAATTCCGGGGTTACAAAACTAAATAATGCGGCAAAAACACTTGCCATACCGGTTGCGATTGCGATAGAGACGATAAGTAAAATTCCGAAAAATATAAGAAATTTCTTCAGGTTCGTTTTAATTGATTGAAGTATATTAATATTCTTAAGCGGAAACTTTTCTAAAATTTTTGCCGCTGTTATCCCTGTAATAGTAGCGCAAGAAGCTCCGAAAATTGAAGTACCTATAATTATAGCCGGATCACTGCTTCCCGCGGCAGCTCTTACAGCAATTGCTGTAGCCGGTATTAATGTAAGTCCGGCTGTGTTAACCGTTAAAAAAGTACACATTGTATTGGATGCAACACCTTTATTAGGATTTATTTTCTCCAGCTCTTCCATAGCTTTAATTCCAAATGGAGTAGCTGCATTACCTAAACCGAGCATATTAGCCGAAATATTCATTATCATAGCGCCCATTGCAGGATGATCCGCAGGTACATCGGGGAATAAAAATTTTGTTACAGGTTTTAACGCTTTCGCTATAATTTTAATTAACCCGGCTTCTTCGGCAACTTTCATAACCCCAAGCCACATTGCCATAATTCCAATTAATCCCAAAGCAATATTAACAGCAATACCGGCATACTCTAATGCAGAATTGGTAACCTCCTTCATTTTAACAAAACTAATTTTTTCCAATATAACGGCGGTTCTGAGTTTGGTTGAAGAAATAATTTTACTGATTTTCACCTTTCCCAAAATATCATTTTTTTTACCGGAGACTTTAGCCATAGTTTTCCAAATTGCAGGCGAAGAATCATTGACTTTAAAAAACAGACTAACAATATTTTTTTTAGGATTCACCGTAATTTCGGCATTTTGGTAAACATCCTTTTTTATATTTGTATGATAAAAAGCGTTAAAATCTTTTTGGCTAATATGAAGTAACCCTGAATAGGTCTTTTGAAAATCTTTAGTGAAAGGTTCGTTAAGTACAAAATCTGCAGTTAAAGGATCGCCATTCCTAAACTTGTTCGAATTTTCATCAATAATATCTTGAGTTAAAGCAACTCCAATCCCCAAAAATAATAAAGCCAACCAAACATAATTTAACATAAGCTTTCCCGGATAATTAAGGAATAGAACTAATTAGAAAAAAAACTTCTCTAAATTATAAATTATTATCTTTAAAGACATGAGAAAAAGTAACTTTGACTATAACTTGACAAAATGTCGGTAATTTCTTAACTTAATTAAGATAAAAAACTCCAATTAGACCATTTACTAATTTATTATTTCTGAGGGTTTTAAAATGATTTATACTAAAACCGGTGAGTATGCAATTAGGGCAATTTTATTTTTAGCTAGGCAACCAAAGGGAACTTTAATAATGTCTTCTGAAATTGCCGAGAAAGAGGAAATTCCATCTCACTATCTTGCTAAAATTTTGCAGAGAATGGCAAAATACGGATATGTTGATTCTTACAAAGGAAGGGGCGGTGGATTTAAAATTACAAAACTCGCTAATCAAAGTTCTATTCTTGAAATTGTAGAGAGAGTAGAGGGACCAGTTATTAATCTAAAATGTGTTACCGGATTAAAAGAATGCTCAGATGAATTTCCGTGTCCGCTGCACGAAGAATGGAGTGAATTAAGAGACAGAATTTATAATCTTATTTCAAGCAGGTCCGTACAGGAAGTAGCGGAAAAGTATGCCGAGACTTTACGTGGCGGTAAATAATTTTTGGATTGGATGAGGTTTTATCCAATCCTACAAATTTTTTATTAAAGTTATAATCCTAAAAAGAAAAGTACAATTAATGCACTAATACCGAAGCTATCCTCAAAACAAAGTATTTTGTTTCTATAAAATACTTCTACTTCATTATTATTAATTTTTTGGTAATGTAAGTATTATTAGATTTTAATTGGTAAAAATAAACTCCGCTTGATAAATTATCCGAAGATATACTTACATTATGTATTCCGGCTTTTAATTTTTCGTTTACTAATGTTTCCACTGTACGTCCTAAAATATCGTACACTTTAACGCTAACAAAGCTTTCAACCGGTATGTTAAAAATAATCTGCGAAAATCCGTTAAATGGATTGGGGTAATTTTGTGCTAAAAAGAATCCTTTCGGCAACTTTGTCATTGATTCATCCAAACTGGTAAAAACGTTATTATCAGCATCTTTCCATTGATATATACCAATTAGAGGTTCTCTAAAACTATTTCCCTTAGAATCCTTATAATCAAACCAAAAGTTAATATTTTTCCCCTTCGTAATTTGGGGAAACAAATAAGTGAAGTCAACATTGTTAGTTGAAGTCATAGAAACATTGTTTATAGATACGTTCCCTTCTTCTGCATAATGTAAAGAAATAGAAGCAGGATCGATACCGACCGAATCAATAAATATTTTATGTACTTTATAAGAATTAGAAACCGGTTCAAATACCGGATATGAAATTGCTCTAGACGCAGATACCAAACCAAAACCTCTATCATTATTGGGAGTTTCGGCATTTCCCGATGTAACACGTAAAATATGTCTTGCTTGAATATTGTTGATAAAAGGGTGTGCAGAAAAAAGCTGTCCTGCTATTCCCGCAGCAATCGGTGCCGAAAAGGAAGTTCCGTTTGCCCCGCTGTATCCTCCGGTGCTTGCAATAGCTCCGTAAACATCTACTCCATCAGCCACTATATCAGGTTTAATTCGACCGTCAAAAGTTGGTCCCCTTGAACTGAAAGAAGCGACCTGATTTGATGTATTCACTGCTCCAATGGCAAGAGTATTAAATCCGTCTGCCGGTGCAATAATATACTTCCACGAATTATTACCCTCATTTCCGGCTGAGGTAATAGTTAAAATACCGCGTTGAAAAGCTAACTCTGCTGCTTTGGTTACGATAGTAGTATTTCCATTCATATCTTCGTAAGTATAAGAAACTTGATTTTTATCAAAAATGTTATATCCAAGGGAAGATGATGAAATATCAACTCCAATCGAATCCATCCATTCTAAAGCAGCTGCATAATTATCTTCCTCAACATGAGTTTCACTTCTGTTATCTTCCGTTTTAGCTAAAACGTAAGCTGCTCCGAAAGAAGGTCCTACTATTTGTCCTTCATCAAAACCTCCCGCAATAGAGAAAGTTCTTGTTCCATGAGCGTCTTGATCAGATACGTCGTTCGATTGATTAGAAGTAACGGAATCATGAAATACAAAATCATATTCGGCTATAACATCCGCATTCTGCAGAGCGGGATGAGTTTTCCATCTAAACCCATTATCGAGCATACCGATTATAACCCCCTGTCCGCTAAAACCTAAATCGTGAACTGTGGGAACATCCGATATTTCATATTGTGCTAAAGATTGTCCATAGTTGAAAGAATATTTTGTTTTTTTTAATTGAATTCTTTTGGGATTTTCAATCTTATTCAATCCTTTTCTTTTGTTAAAATAGATTGAAGGGACTTTTGTTACATCTTTAACAAAACTTAATTTTCTTATTTTTTTAAGCTGCTCCTCATTTAACAATGCTGATACGGCATTAAACCATTTTAATCGGTTAATAATTTTTATTCCCAAACTGCTGATTTTCTTTTGATAATTTTTATTGATAGGAACATCTTCGAACGTTAAATAGTTTTTCCCCATACTTTTTTTACGACGCTCAATTGCTCTTTTTGATAAGTGCTGTTCGGCTAAATTAAATGCCTCGGTATTCTTTTGCAGCACTTTAACTGATTTAACGCCTTTATCTTTAAAATAAATTAGGTATTTGTTTTGAGCAAAGTTGCTACTTGCTAAAACAAAAAATAAAGTGGCTATATAAATAAATAATTTAATCAATATAATTTTTCCGAATTATTAAATAATGTATTTGTAATTATGAAAAGCCATGTACCAGTTGGCATGAGGCGGAAGTCTATTTGAGAATTGATTTGTCATCAAACTGAATTAAATTCAGCTTCTATTTTTACACTTGAATCAAAGGATTAAGATTCCAAAACAAGTTCGGAATGACGATAATCCCGGTTCTCAAACAAGCTCATGGTTAGTAACGTCCATACCAATTTAATTAAAGATTTATTTTATGACTTCCAAGTCTTCCCAATTATTAAAATAGAAAACAAAGGACAACAAAATCAATGTACTAATTTTGCTATTCTATTAAATCTGGTAGAGCCCAACAATTTAAAGATATTTGAGAAAGGTATGCTAGGATTCCACGACCAGTAGATCATCCATGCTTCTCCTTCTACTTTTTCTCTAGGAACGAAACCCCAGAATCTACTATCAGCACTATCATCGCGGTTATCGCCCATCATAAAAAAATAATCTTGCGGAACAGTGTAAGTCTTCGCGGGTTTCCCGTCAATATAAACTTTATCCCCTCTAACACTTACTACTTCCCTTTTATAATTTCTGTTAATTAAAGTTCGCCATTTTTCAATGTTCTGCGGAGTTAATTTAACTATCTCTCCTTTTTTAGGAATTACTAACGGTCCGTAGTTATCTTTATTCCACCCGCTTCCTTTAGGAAAAATCAAAGGGTCCGCAACACCCTTTGGTGAAATATACGGATCTAAATATTGTATGTGGGGGGGAATGGGCGCACGTTTACCATTTATAAAAACAACCTTATTAATAATTTGTAAAGTGTCGCCCGGAGCTGCTATACATCTTTTTACATAATTAGAAAGAACTTTGGGTGTTATCTGATCCCTATCACCGGGATATTCAAACACAACAATATCGTCTTTTTCGGGCTCTCGAATTGCAGGTAATTGAAAATACGGCAGTTTTACGTTTGTAAAAGGAATACTTCTCGGTGAAGATGATCCGTAAATAAATTTGTTTACAAATAAAAAGTCACCGACTAAAATAGTTTTTTCCATTGATCCCGTTGGCACGCGTGAAGTTTCAATAAAAAAAGTTTTTATAATTAATGCTGCAACTGCAGCAAAAAGTAAGTTCTTTAAGAATTCTAAGAATTTTTGCGTCGGTGTTTTAATAATATTTTTCTGTTTTCTATCATGTCTTTCTTCAGTCATTTTATCTTTTGGCACTTTTTAATTATCCTAAATTATTTGTCAAAAATTTTTATTTATTTATGTTTTGTTCTAGACTAACTAATTAAATTCTTTTTACATATTTAACAATGTTATAGTTTCCAAATAATCTAATCATCTATTTGTAAAACGGCTAAAAAGGCTTCTTGAGGAATTTCAACATTACCGACTTGTTTCATTCTTTTCTTACCTTCTTTCTGCTTTTCCAAAAGCTTTCTTTTTCTGGTAATATCTCCGCCATAGCATTTAGCTAGAACATTTTTTCTTAAAGCTTTAATATTTGTCCTTGAAATAACTTTGTGCCCTATTGCCGCCTGAATAGAGATTTCAAACATTTGACGCGGAATCAGCTCCTTAAGTTTAGAACTTACCTTTCGACCCCAATCATACGCTTTACTTTTATGAACGATTATCGATAGCGCATCAACCTTTTCTCCGTTAAGTAGAATATCAAGTTTAATTAACTCAGAGGTTTTATAATCAATAAACTCATAATCAAATGAAGCATAACCGCGAGAAATGGATTTTAATTTATCATAGAAATCAAAAATAATTTCCGATAGAGGAAATTCAAATTCTAAATCCGCTCTTGTAGGATCGAGATAAGTTGTGTTTTTATACGCACCCCTTTTGTCCATTCCCAGCTTCATGATACTGCCGAGATATTCACTCGGAACAACTATTTGTGCTTTCACAAACGGCTCTTCAATATGATCAATATCTACAACATCAGGCATCTCCGCCGGGTTATCAACAACTATCTTATCTCCATTTTTTTTGTAAACACAGTATTCCACATTAGGTAATGTTGTAACTATATTTTGGTCATATTCTCGTTCAAGTCGTTCCTGCACAATTTCCATGTGCAGCATACCAAGGAATCCGCAGCGGAATCCGAAACCTAGAGCAGTGGAAGTTTCCGGCGTAAAAACAAGTGCAGAATCATTTAGTTTAAGTTTATCAATTGAATCTCTTAAATTTTCATAATCTTCGGAATTAGAGGGATACAAACCGCTATAAACCATCGGCTTAATCTCTTTATATCCAGGGAGAGGTTTTTCGGCACCATTTCTTAAATGCGTAACCGTATCGCCAACCCGGGTTTCATTTACATCTTTAATACCGGCAATCAGATAACCTACATCCCCGGCTTTTAACTCATTTGTCTTAATTCTATTTAATCCTAATACTCCAACTTCTTCTGCTAAATAAGTATTTGAGTTAACAAAAAATCTAATTTGCTCTTTGGTTTTAATCACACCGTTAAATACTCTTATATAAGCTATCGCCCCACGGTAAGAATCGAAAACCGAATCAAATATTAAAGCTTGAAGAGGCTTATTTTCATCACCTTTAGGATGCGGCACTTTATTTATTATTGCCTCAAGAATTTCTTTGTATCCGATACGAGCTTTGGCACTTGCTAAAAGAATTTCATATTCTTCACATCCAAGTAAATCGACAATCTGATTTTTAACCGTCTCAACCATCGCACTTGGTAAATCAATTTTGTTTATTATCGGAATTATTTCCAAACCGGCTTCAATAGCAAGGTAAACATTGCTTATTGTTTGCGCTTCAACTCCTTGAGCTGCATCAACAACCAGAAGAGCTCCCTCGCAAGCTGCAAGTGAACGTGAAACTTCATAAGAAAAATCTACATGTCCGGGAGTATCTATTAAATTAAGATGATACCGGATACCGTCGTCAGCAGTATATAGCATTTTTATCGCATGAGATTTAATTGTTATACCTCTCTCACGCTCCAATTCCATATCGTCAAGCAATTGCGATTTTGCTTCCCTTTCCGTTATGGTCCCGGTTTTTTCAAGAAGCATATCTGCAATTGTAGACTTACCATGGTCTATATGAGCAATAATGCTGAAATTTCGAATGTTTTTCATTTTCCTAAAAAATATTAGCTTAGAAATATAAAGATAGCTGAAAGTAATATCAATTTTGCAAAAATCTTCTGCAAAACAAATCATGTAATTTTTTTATGGCACCTGCCACTTGAACATTAAATTTAAGCAAGGAAAGTTTTAAGTATTTTGTGTAGTTTTATTTAGTATCATAATTGGTTTTTAATATGAGTTCGGGGAATAATATTAGTATAATAACATATTTATTCTTTTTAACACTATTCTTATCTGAGAATACAAGTTTTTGTCAAACCGACATTACGAACGAGTTTAATATTAAATGGGAATTACAAACCGATTCAACTCTTCACAATATAACTCTTTTGGATACAAATACTTTTATCATCTCCGATTCCACCGGTTTTCTTACAAAAGTAAATTTTTCGGGAGATACACTTTGGCAGAATGATGCATTCGGAACATTGTCTAACAATTTATTAATAAGTAAAAACGGGATAGTGGTTACCGCGACACGGGAAGGTGATATAATTACTTTCGATGTAAACTCGGGTGATCAAATTCAATCGATCGGACTTGATATACCAATTACAGCCGGACCTGTTCTTTATAATTACAAAAGCAAAAAAAGTCTGATGACAAATTCCGAAAACGGACATCAAACCGCAGTTGTAGTCGGCACAGGAAAAGGAGAAATACTGTGTTACGATTTGAACTCTCTTGAAGAAATTTGGAAATACTCCGAACCAAAAAATATAATTTCGGATAATTTGGTTTTTGTAAACAACAAACTTATTTTCAGCAGTAAAGACGGTTACATTTATTGCCTTGATGCAAATGAAGGTTGGTTAATTTGGAAATGGAAATACAGCAGTAAAAAGAAAAATGAGAAAATTGCATCCAATTTTTTAATTTATAAAAATTCTCTCTATTTCACACTTTCAAACAGCAAACTTTATAAAGTTGATCTTTTGCTTGGAAGAACTATTTGGACCTCTAAAAATAAAGCCGGTGTTGGACAAATTGCTTTTATGAATAAAAAATATATTTTTTCGACGGGAAGAAAAAACAGAGTTATTATTTTGAACTCAAAAAACGGGAAGATTAAAAAATATATTAAATATCCTGAAAAAGGGTTATTCATTACAGCCCCAATTTTACAATTCAATAAAATTTTAATCATTGGGACAAACGGTGGATTTTTGTATGTATTTAATAATTTTAAATTCAAAAGATTCCTTAATAATCACAATATCCCGATTAAATTACTAGTAAAAATAAATGCTTCTAATTTCCTGCTTGCCGATAAAAAAGGAAAAATTTATTCGATAGGGAAAAACTAAATATGATTAAATTTAAAGGATTTATTTTTGACATTGACGGAACTCTTACTTCGACTAATAAATTAATTTTTGCTTCTTTTAACCACGTTGCTAAAAAATATTTAGATAAAACTTTAACCGACGAAGAAATTATCTCATTGTTCGGTCCGCCCGAAGATGTGATTCTCAAAAAATGGTTCGGTGATAATTACGAAGGAGCCAGAAAAGACTATTACGATTTTTATGCAAAAGAACATAATGAACTTGCAAAAATATTTCCCGGAATAAAGGAAATATTGGAGATTATTAAAAAAGCAAATTTACCGGTTTCAATCTTTACTGGTAAAGGAAGAAAGACAAGCGAAATAACACTTAAAAGGCTCGGCATATTCAAATATTTTGATTTGATAGTAACAGGCGACGACGTAATAAACCACAAACCTTCAGCTGAGGGAATAAATATGTTTTTAAGAAAATTTGATCTTACACCTTCTGAAGTTTTAATGACCGGCGATGCTCCTTCGGATATAAAAGCTGCAAAGGAAGCTGGTGTAAAAATGGCAACAGTTGTTTGGGACAGTTATGCAAAAGAAAAGGTTTTAGAAATGGAAAGCGATTATGTTTTTCATTCGGTTGACGAATTAAAGGAATTTATTGCTCTAACTTTATAATTAATTTGATTTCTAATTTATGTTTTTATACGTAATTTCGATTTCTTTTTTTTATTGGTATTTTTAACATATGACCTTAGAACAGAATTAATCCGAGTCTGATAACCTCTTCCGAATTGTTTAAACCAAGCCACAATATCTTCATCTAAACGCAAAGAAATATGAATCTTTTTGGAGGGCAGAACAATATCCGCATCAGACCAAAAATCTTCATCTGTTGCTGAAATATCCGAGTAATTAATTTCAGAATCTTTCAATTTTATTAATTTATTTATGTTAGAATAAATTTGTTTGCTCATAATATATCATCCTTTCCTTTTTGTTAGCTTTTCTAATAGAAATAATTCTAATTTTATCTTTACGCTTAGTAAACACAACAACAACAACAATTTTCTCTAGTATTCCTAACCCAATCCAGCGTATTTCTTTATAGTCCTTTCTTGTGTCCATTTTGATAAGTATGGGATTATTAAAAATTAATACAGCATCTCTAAAATCTATATTGTGCTTTGAAATGTTTCTTTTATTCTTAGCTTGATCCCATTCGAATTCCATATCCTAATATACACATATGTATATACATTTCAAATAAAATTCTCGACCATTAAGAATGAAAAATACAATTAACCCCAAAAGTTCATAAAAGAAAAATTTCTAATGACGATCATTAGGAAAAACATAAGATAACTTATTATGACTAAAACTTATGAAAAGAAGTAGATTATGTAAATTTAAGGAATAACTGGTAAGAAAAACTTACAAGTAAAATATTTCGTTTTTTTCATTAATCTATTTTGTTACCGAATAATCGGGCGGCTAATCCGTTTAACAATTCGTTGTGCTGTGGTTATAAAATTACAAATGACAATGTATTTGTGAAAGTCTGTGCAAAAATCTGAGCGAATCTGTGGTTAAAAAGAAAAACCGCAGATTAACTGATTATCCACAGACTTGTCTGTCATAAGTAGATTAACACAGAAAAAATATCCCTCAAAATTCACTATAGAAAAATTTCTAATAACTTTTTCGGATTAAATTTTTTGAATGAGTATACAAAAGGAAAGATAAAAAATATGCTTATTGAATCTGAAATATGAATAAATAATCTATTGTGTCATACAAAGAATATTTGCAGGCCAATTAAGCAAATTGACCTGCTATAAAATACTAATCTTTTACATATCAAACGGATAAACAAAAGATATTCGCGGTTCTATTTTTTTCTGAGGTATATAATCTATTACATTATCATCCGCATCTCTAAGCGGTGTAAACGTCCAATTGTAAACCAAAGAAACTATTAAATACGGCAAAGGTTTGTAGCCTAACTCGGCGAACAAATAAGACCTGTCATCAAGTGTAAACAAATCTTTTTCATCTTGTATATTAATTTTATCATAACCGGCACGAGCAACAAATGAAGCATTCTTCGGAGATATATCGGTTGTTAGATGCAGTATTCCGCTTTTAGGATGGTCGTCCAATCTTTGGTAACTCCCAAGGATATTGAAAGTACCTAGAACTCTTACAAGTAATTCTCCATAAAAACCATTTCCGACTGATGTTGCAGATTGGAGCTGCTGCACTTTACTTGAAACAGTACCGTTTGAGTTATTATATTTAAATCTTTCAATTTCATACAATGAATTAAAATATGCCGGTATATAATGGTCTCCGTTTATCCTGCGTTCCAATTTAGCTCTTAAATCCACCAATCCTAAACCGTTAAGATTAAAAATTGCACCATAGCTCACTCCGCTTCCGAAATCAACAAACTTTGCGTAATCCAAATAAAGTTCAAGTTTTGCAATTGAGGTTTTAATTACCGGCAGACCTATATCAAATCCGTAGGCAGTTACAGAACCATCATCCAAAGACGCTTTGAAATTGTTTGTAGCCGGATCAATTCCGCCGGATAGAACACCTGCAAATTGATTAAAATCCGTTACATAAGTTGCACCGACTTCAAATCCGCCGATAATAGGAACAGAAGCTAATTTGGTAAATTGCAGGGGCCTGAAATATCCGCGCAACCCGACAACTCCGGCTTCACCGAAATTACTGTAAATAGATTCAAAACCAACAGTGCCGAAATCCGCATCAAATGCCAGCCCAATTTTACGCGTATCATAACTTGGACTATTGTTGTACATATACATTATGCTCCCATGCCCAAGTGTAGCATAATCGAGTGCTCCTAATCTTGCATAAACCGGGTCACCTTTATATCCATATCGAACATAACGAATAATACTCAGGTAATCTGAAAATTCATTAAAGTTTTCGGTGCGTACATTACCTTCGGCGTCAAATTCCAAATTAAGATCGAAACCGACACCAAAATTTGAAAAAGCAAATTCGGGGAATAGATGCATAGAGTAATACGGTTTATTATCAATCCAAGTTACTCCAAAACCGCCGCCTAAAAACCCTTGCTTAGAATCTAAATGCATAAAAGGAGATTGTGCTTTCACCTGCATTCCAAAAATAAAACATATTGCAAATATTAATGATTTAGTTTTCATTGTCTTGTCCCTTTTTTGTTAAACTTTACCGGATAATTGCTAATTTTTGAGTTAAGCTGATGATTTTACCTTTATTCTTCAATATCATCTTGTAAAAATAAACACCATTTGCCAATAAATCGCCATCTTCATCCCTACCGTCCCAGAATATCCTGTTAAAATCAAAATTTAACTCACTACCGGTTCTAGTTATTTCCTTTACTAATCTACCGGCAATTGTATATATCTTAATATTTATAACATCCGGAATCTGAGTCAGCTTAAACGTAAAATAAGTTTCCAATGTAAATGGATTAGGATAATTATAAAGATTAAGAATTTTGGTCTCATTTTCTACTAAGAAATTTTTTATAACTCCTGCTGAATCGGCAATATTACCCGAAGCGTCCTTGCCGAATACCGTTAAAGTATATTCCCCTTTTTCAAGAGTCGGATTATAATTTATAACCACTTTGGGATTTGAACCGGAAAAGTTAACCGAAAGAATATTTGAATTCGGAGCGAAGTAAACCGGCTGATCATTTAAGAACAATTGTACCGAACTGGTATCTGTTATTGGAACTTCCGAAGGATCGTCAAGCTCAATTTTAATATCCGGATTCGACGAAACATATTCACCGTCGAAAATTTCGTTCCCATCGAAAGTAATATTCAAGGACGGTTTTGTTGTATCTCCCACGACAAAAAACGGAATGGAATAAAAATTATTATCCTTATATAATTCCAAAACTTTATTTTCAGAATCTATGCTGATATCAAATTTTCCGCTTCCGCTATAACTTGAGGTGGAATAGTTTACGTTAAAAAGTTTCCTCTTTTCAGATCCCAGTGAATCAACTGTCGTTCCAAAAATCCGTTCAGTTGAATTATCAGGTTTAGTTAAATTCACTTTAACTTTGAAATTCTCTGCTGTCGAT
>BDSW01000036.1 GCA_002898175.1 bacterium BMS3Abin04 | reverse complement strand
TCATTCTGGTTTTGGTCTTGGTTTAGCAAGAACAGTTGCATGGATTTGCGGATTAGAACATATTCGTGAAACAATTCCGTTTCCGAGGATGATATATAGAAATACACCTTAACTTACTAAAACAAAAACTATACTATTGTTAAAATCATGGTAAAGAAAATTCCGTTTCTTGTGTTTGTAATTCTGATGGTTGTTTTACAATCTTCAAATTTATCTGCAGCTTCAAACGTTAATGTTACTCCTGGTATTGATACTGCTGTTGTTGCTCAGAGTGTTGAAGCAGCAAATGAGGCTGAAGCGGTTCAGCATGAACTGCCTGCAGCTTATATGGTGCTGCCGTTTATTGTCTTATTACTTATGATCGCTACCGGCCCGTTGTTTTATCATCATTTTTGGGAACACCATTATCCCAAAGTGTCAATTTTTTTAGGTGCTGTAACCGTTTTATATTATATTCTTCAATTACATGATGTACACAGTTTAATTCATACATCAGCGGAATATATTTCTTTTATTGCACTGCTGGGATCATTGTTCGTCGCTTCGGGAAGCATCTACATTAAAGTGGATAAAAAAGCAACTCCGTGGCTCAATGTTGTTATACTTTTTATCGGTGCTGTTTTAGCCAATGTTATCGGTACTACCGGTGCATCGATGTTGCTGATAAGACCGTTTATTAAAGTTAATCAAAAAAGAATAAAAGCCTACCAAATAATATTTTTTATTTTCTTAGTTAGCAATATCGGGGGGGCTTTAACTCCTATTGGTGATCCCCCGTTATTTATCGGATTTTTAAAAGGTGTTGACTTTTTCTGGTTTATTCAAAATATTTGGCATATATGGCTGCCGACTATTATATTTCTCTTAATAGTTTTTTACATAATCGATTCAAGAAATAAAGAGGGTGAAAACGAGCCTGATGAATATTCAGGTAAAATAGAGATTAAAGGTTCTAAAAATGTTATTTACTTATTGGTTATTTTAATTTCTGTTTTTATAGATCCGAATGTCTTAAGTTGGGTGCCGAGTTTCGAACCGATCCCGATTGGAATAAGAGAAATAATCATGTTTTCCGTTATGTATTTAGCATTCAAAAACGCTGATGATGAAGTATTAAAAGCAAATGAATTTGATTTTGAACCGATTAAAGAAGTCGCTTATTTATTCGTCGGTATTTTTGCAACGATGATTCCGGCTCTGCAGCTTATTGCACACGAAGCTAATGTAATGGGTAATGAATTAAACGCCGGAATATTTTTCTGGTCAACCGGAATATTATCAGGATTTTTAGATAACACACCAACATTTATCAATTTTCTGAGTGCTGCAATGGGAAAATTCGGGTTTGATATAAATAGTTCTGCACAAACACTTACTCTTGAAACTCAGCATGCTATATACTTAGAGGCTATTTCGGTCGGTGCAGTATTTTTCGGCGCTTTATCTTATATCGGAAACGGACCTAACTTTATGGTTAAATCCATTACGGAAAGAGCCGGCGTAAAAATGCCCAGCTTTTTTGCTTATATGGTTAAATATTCAATTCCAATTTTAATTCCAACATTTTTCTTAATTTGGGTAATCTTTTATTTAGGAGCAGGCTAATGAAAACCATCGATCAAGTATTACAAGAAAAAGAAGGCGGACTTTATTATGGAAATAGAATTTTGCTTCCTTTTGAAGTCCATATTCTCAAAGCAATTATTGAGAACGATATTATAACTGATTTTAGCGCTTCTTCCGATGATGCCGAATATACAATTTATGATGATTTTACGGAAATATACTTTTATAACTATAAAGATGTGAGCAGCGATGTAACGAAATATGAAACTATAAAACTAATTATTGTAGAAGAAGATAAATATTTATTTAATACAAAAAATCATCGTAAAATTGCTTTACATGTTCAAGAAAAACATCATCTTAAAATTGAAGAACTTGGTGACGATATAATACTTATTGATTAATAGCTGGGTTAAAAAAAAAATGATACCTTTATTTACAGTTGAGCAGAATAGAAATGCAGATAAATATGCGATTGAACAACTCCGGATTTCAGGGGTTGTACTAATGGAAAATGCTTCGCGTAGCATTGTTGAAGCGGTGTTTGAAAAATTTAAGGATATTAATATCTTTGATGAGATCGGAATTGTTTCAGGGAAAGGAAACAATGGAGGGGATGGATTTGCGGTTGCTCGTCAATTAGTTAACAGGGGATTTAAAGTTAATGTAATTAGTATTCCCAAACGAAATGAAATAAAGGGAGATGCCTTAGTAAACTATAATATTTTAACCCGCTTGGCAATAAAAAATAAGAACTTAAAGTTGAAGCATTTTAATTCTTTACGGGATTTGGCATTGCTTAAAAATTGTTCATTTATTTTCGATGCCGTTTTAGGAACAGGGACGAAAGGGAAGTTGAAAGAGCCTTATATGCAAATCATAAATAAGTTAAATTCTTTTCCTGCATACAAAATTTCAATTGATCTTCCCAGCGGGTTAGATATTCACAATGCAACAGGTGATGTAGTTTTTGATGCAGACTTAACCGTTACCCTCGGTGAACTCAAAACCGGCTTATTTTACGGCAAAGGATATGTTAATTCCGGTGAAATCGGGAAGGGATCGATAGGAATCGGTTCGGAATATTTTGATGATTTAGTTGTTGAAAATTATTTAGTTGAACCGGAAGATGCTTATATCGGACTTCCATTCAAAAACAAGGATATCCATAAATACAGTGCCGGTAAGGTATTGGTAGTTGCGGGTTCCGGTAGTTTACCCGGGGCTTCTTTTTTAACGACCGAAAGCGTTTTAAAGTCCGGTGCCGGGGCTGTATTCCTAGCTTTTCCTCAATCAATTAAGGAATTAGCTCAAGGGAGATTAAAATCTGCAGTTACTTTACCATATAAAGATGACGATGAGTGTTTAAGTAAGAAAGGCTTAAAAGATATTCATGTTAAAATGAATTGGGCGGACGTTGTTGCAATTGGCCCGGGTCTTGGAAGAGATCCGCAGACTATTGAAGCTCTCCATGCAATTTTTGAACATCATAAAACCACAAAATTTGTAATTGATGCTGATGCAATTTTCGCATTAAACGGGAAATATAAAGATTTCCGTTTGAAGGATAATGTTGTAACCCCGCATCATAAGGAGTTTGCAGATTTATTAGGAGTTGAATTATCGGTCTTAGAAAATGATCTCCTGAATTTTGGAAAACGGTTTGTAAAAGAAACCGGCTCGTATCTTGTATTAAAAGGTGCCCCGACAATTGTTTTTAATCCGCGTGGCGAGTTGTTTGTTAATAGTGCAGGTAACCCGGGAATGGCAAAATTCGGTGCAGGAGATGTTTTAACCGGAATCATTGCAGGGTTCCTTGCACAAACACATAGTAAGAATATTGAGAAATCTTTAGTTTCTGCTGTATATTTACATAGTCTTTCAGCAGACTTACTTATTGAAACTAATTCAGAACTTTGTATTAATTCGGAAGATATTTTAGAAAATCTACCGGAAGCCATTAAATTTTTAGAGGATTCTATTGTACCGAATACTTAAAAAGAACAAAATATTTTTAGTTTACGTTCCGCTTACTCTTTACTGGATATTATTGTTCATTGCCACATCTATACCTTCACCTGCTTTACCTGATCTTTTAGATTTTAGTGATAAGATAAAACATTTTATTGCTTATTTCGGGTTTTCTATTTTGCTTACGTTTGCACTGCATTTTCAGAAAAAAAGTAGGGTGTTTACAAAATATTTTGCAGTCGCTGCAATAATATTTATTATGTTTTACGGTGCATTAGATGAGCTGCATCAGCTTTTTATACCAAATAGAATGTGTGAATTTTGGGATTGGACTGCAGATGCAGTAGGCGGATATTTGGGCGTATTAATTACATTTTTATATATCAAAAGTCAAGCCGTTAAAAGGTTGACTAAACAAAATTAACGATGGGAACAAAAAGGAATTTATTTTGTAAAAAAAATAATCTCCATTTGACAATTCCAATATGATTTATTAAGTTTTTTTACTAATTATTGCTTTTAAGTTAGGAGGAAACATTGGCATTAAAGAAGAACCCAAAAGTAGACCTCAAGAGAAAATATACCAGAGTATTTGAGATAAGTTTAATTATATCCCTCGCTCTCTTGATTGTTGCATTTAAATTTTTCCCGACGATCAAAGGGAAAAAATTAAAGGTTCAAGGTCCCCAGGAATTAGTAAACGTTGAAGACATTATTAATACGAAACAGGAAACGGCACCTCCGCCTCCGCCTAAACCTCCAATACCAATTGAAGCGCCTTCCGATGAGGTTTTGGATGATGTGGAAATAAATGAAACGGACTTAGATGAAAATGCTGTTGTTTCCGAACCGCCTCCGCCGCCGAAAGAAGAGAAAGAAACTTCTCCTCAATTCTTTGTTGCAGTTGAACAGATGCCTGCACCGATTGGAGGAATTGCAGCTATACAAAGGAAAATTGTATATCCGGAAATTGCAAAAAGAGCCGGTGTTCAAGGTAGAGTTTTTATTAAAGCTTTTGTTGACGAACATGGTAAGGTTGTAAAAGCGGAAGTTATTAAAGGAATAGGAGCCGGTTGTGATGAGGCTGCTATTAAGGCTGTTTTAGCAACCAGATTTAAGCCTGGAAGACAAAGAGGGAAGCCTGTAAGGGTCCAGGTTTCAATACCTGTATTCTTTAAACTGAACTAATTTTGAAAAAGCGTCTCGAAGACGCTTTTTTTTTATTTCCTATTAGAACTTGAAATAAAAAACAGACTATTTTAAAGTTGCGGAAATGAGAAATTGCTCAACATATTTCTCATCTCGTTAAATGGTTTGATAATGTAAATATCCAATTTTATGATTCCTATTTTTTTCATATTACTAAATTTGATTATTATAAAGAACTATCTTATATTGAAAAATATTTGAGATTATAATCAAAAAATATATTTATCCGTTTAACTACTTTCCAACTTTTTAGGTAAATTTGCATTTAATTCTTTACTTATTTTAAAATATACTAATATTAACATTTCCATTTATAAATATTTTCCCGGTTTAAGATCAACTAGAAGTTTATGAACTTATTTCTATTAAACGGCGTTAGATATACTTATTTAAATAATAGTGATTTACCCGCGTTCCGGTTGGGAGAGATAAATTTAAATATTGATAAACAAGAAATGATATCGATCTTAGGACCAAATGGTTCAGGGAAATCTACACTGCTTAAAATAATATCAGGCGTATTAGTACCGCAGTTTGGAGAGGTTTTATTTATGGGTAATTCAATTACTAAATACAAGAGAAAAGAAATTGCTAAGCATATAGGATTTGTACCGGCATTTTCAACTTCTATTTATCCGTTCTCTGTTTATGAAATTGTTATGATGGGAAGAACTCCTTATCTAAATTTTACCGGGTTTGAAAAAAAAGAAGACCATGAAATTGTTGCTGAAGCTCTTAATACAGTTGGAATTTACGAATTGAGAAACAAAGGAATAAATGAAATATCGGGGGGAGAAGCACAAAGGGCTTTTATCGCACGGGCTTTAGCTCAAAAGCCTTCCGTCATTTTGTTAGATGAACCAACTGCACATCTCGACCTTAAGCATCAAATATCGGTTTTTAAATTGCTAAAGGAATTGAATGAAAATCAGGATATTACTATTGTAATAATTTCACATGATCTGAATCTAGCAGGGAGCTTTTGTAACCGTGCAATTTTAATGAGAAACGGTAAAGTAGTTAGAGACGGCAAAACTATAGATATGCTAACACAAGAGAATATACAAGATGTTTTTGAAGTTAGTTCGGAAATATCAACTGAAATTATTAATGGCGAAGCTAAAGTACATGTTCATCTCCGGACTTACTAATTTAATTCGGAATAAATTTTGAAAAAACAAAAAATTCTTGTCTATATTTTTTTAATTGCTTTACTTGAATTAATCTTCATATTTCTGTTCAAGTATAATTATAATAACTTGGAATTAGGTGAGTTCAGCCTTGCTAAAATAGGGAATATTATTGATTTAGCATTTTCACTATTACTGGTTATACCGTTACTTTTTCACTTAGCAAAATCTAAGACTTGGCAAAATAGGAATTTTAAGTTTATCTTAAAATTGTCGATTATTTATTTCTTATTACTGGTTCTTGCATTTATATTAAATTTAATTAACTTTAAATTTCCTCAAACGTATGTTCTCGGTTATCCGCTACAAAAAATAGTTTTTGCCGTTTTCCTGATTTCATATAAAATTATTCAGCTTTATGTTATTATATTATTATGGAGTATGCTGTTTATAAAAGGAATTACCGTATATTTGTCATCGGTTATATTATTAGCACTCGGAATTATTATTATTCTAAGTTGTACTTATCTTTATAACCTTTCTTTTCCCAAGACAGAATTTAAGAAAGACGATACTGCTGAGTATAATATTGGCGTGGTTTTTGGCGCCGCAGTTTGGAGTACCAATATGCCGAGTCCGCTTTTTAAAGGACGGATTGAAAAAGCATTTCAATTATTTAAAAGTAGAAGGATAAAAAAAATTCAGGTAACCGGCGGTAATGCTCCCGGAGAAATTAGTGAAGCTAAAGCTGCTTATAATTATTTAGTATTTAAACATAACATTGATAAAAATAAAATTTTAATAGAGGAAAATACTTCCACAACTACAGAACAAGTTAAATTCATTAAAAGTCATTTAATACGGAAAAAGCAAGATAACAAGATTATTGTGATTTCAGATCAATTCCATCTAAGAAGAGTTTTACAGATTTGTAATTTTTTTAATGTTAATGCCATTGGAATTTCATCGGATTATAATTTAAATTGGCGAGAGTTGTTTTTCTATAGATTGAGAGATAGTATTGGATTATTGTTATTTTGGATCTTTGGAATTTAATTTTTATTTACAAAGGTAAAAATGGAATACTTTAACTTATTGGAAAATCAAGGACACGAGCAAGTAGTTTTTTGTTCAAATAAAGAAGCCGGCCTAAAATCTATAATTGCTATTCATAATACTACGTTAGGACCTGCAATAGGCGGTACAAGAATGTGGCATTATGCCACTACCGATGCTGCGTTAAAAGATGTATTGCGACTTGCAAGAGGTATGACCTATAAAGCTGCGGTTGCCGGACTTAACTTAGGCGGCGGGCAAGCTGTTATTATCGGCAATTCGGAAACCGGTAAGAACGAACTTCTTTTCAGAACGTTTGGGAAGTTCATTGCCGGGTTGGGCGGCAGATATATTACTGCAGAGGATGTAGGTACCGAAATGCGTGATATGGAATTTATACGCATGGAAACAAAACATGTGACAGGCATTTCTAAAGCTTTGGGCGGTTCCGGCGATCCCGCTCCTGTTTCTGCTTACGGTGTTTATATTGGTATGAAAGCATGCGCCAAAGAAAAATTGGGTAACGATTCGCTGGAGGGAAAAAAAGTTGTTGTTCAAGGCGCAGGACGAGTAGCACATTATTTGTGTGAACATTTATCAAATGAAAATGCCGATATTTATGTGACGGATATACGTGAGGATAGAATTAAAAGGTTGGTTTCTTTCGTAAAAGCGGTAGTTGTTAAACCGGATGAGGTTTATGATATTAAGGGCGATATTTTTGCTCCTTGTGCATTGGGCGGAATAATTAACGACGATACGATTTCCAGGTTAAATTATAAGATAATAGCCGGTGTTGCCAATAACCAATTGGAAGATGAGGAAAAGAACGGGAAAGCGCTGTTTGAAAAAGGTATTTTGTACGCTCCCGACTATGTAATAAATGCAGGCGGATTAATTAATGTTGCCAACGAATTGGAAGGTTACAGGCATGACCGCGCTTTAAAACGGGCTGAAAGTATTTATGATATAATCATTAAAGTAATAGAGATTTCTAAAAAAATGAATATCCCGACAAATAAAGCATCTAACCTGCTGGCTGAAGAAAGATTAAAAAATATTGGCGGAATTCGTAACATTTATTCGGGTTTTTAATTCGTTACGTAGTTGAAAGGTAAGTTATTTACATTATTAAATTAAAATTAAGTATCCATGGCTAAAAAATCAAACAGAAGATTCTTAAGAGAAAAAGCGCTTCAAATTTTATATGCTTACGAGTTAAACGGCGACAATCTTTCTAAAATTATTGATTATGTTTTAGATTCGTATGATAACCAAGATAGAGAGTTCTGCATTAAATTAGTGAATTCCGTTATTCGGCATAAAAGTGATTTAGAAGAAATAATTATTAAAAAAGTTTCAAACTGGGAAGTAGAAAGAATTGCTTTAATAGATAGACTGTTATTAAGAATCGGTATTGCTGAAATTCTGTATTTCCCGGATATCCCGCCGAAAGTTTCGATGAATGAAATGATTGAAATTTCCAAAGAATACAGTACTGCAAAAAGCGGTAAGTTTATTAACGGAATTTTAGATGCTATTCTTTCGGATATTAAAAAGAACGGAAAACTAAATAAATCCGGTAGAGGACTGATTGAGCGATCCTTCTCCAAAAAATCTTAATACTAAAAAACAAAATAGATTCCATGTTTTTGTTTGGACACTCTTCGATTTTGCCAACACTTCATATTCTATTGTAGTTGTTACATTTATTTTTGCCGTTTATTTTAAAGACATTATTAGTTTAGGTAAACCGGTCGGAGATTTATACTGGAGTTTCGGTATAAGTATCTCTATGATTATTACCGCAATTCTATCGCCGATTCTTGGTGCAATTGCAGACTACTCAGCCGGGAAAAAAAGATTCCTTTTGTTTTTCACACTGCTCTGTATTATTTCTACATCATTACTCTTTTTCCTTTCTGCCGGTGATATTTTATGGGGCTTGATTCTGTTTGTTCTTGCTAACATCGGGTTTGAAGCAGGCTTGGTTTTTTATGATGCTTATTTACCCGAACTAACAACAGTAAAGAATTACGGACGTGTAAGCGGATACGGTTTTGCTATGGGTTATTTGGGTTCTTTGGCAATACTGCTTATTGCTTATCCATTCATAAAACAAAATTTAATACGAGAAACATTTCCTCTCTCAGCTCTGTTCTTCTTAATTTTTGCAGCTCCTCTGTTCCTGGTTCTAAGTGACTCGAGAAAAAAGATTGATAGACCCCGCTCTTATATTGCGATAGGATTATATAGGGTAAGCAGTACAATTAAAAACTTAAAGCACTATAAAAATTTGGCAACGTTTTTAATTGCGTTTTTTTTCTATATAGAGGGCGTTAATACTGTAATTTTCTTTGCAGGGAATTATGCTAAGTCTACTCTTAATTTTTCAATGAACGAGCTGATTGTATTTTTTCTAATTGTTCAAACGACAGCAATTATAGGCTCTTTAACTTTTGGTATTATTTCTGATTCTATCGGGCAGAAGAAGTCGCTTGTGATTTCTCTTTTAATTTGGATGTTTACAATTGTATTTGCTTATTTTAGCAGCGATGTTAATAGTTCCATTATTAAATCCTTTGCTGAATTCTTCAGTATTTCTTCAACGGAAATGATAAGAGCTTCGTTTTATGTAGTCGGACTTTTAGCCGGAAGTGTTATGGGCGCTACACAATCAACAAGTAGAAGTTTAATGTCTAAGCTAACACCCGAAGACAAAAAGACTGAATTCTTCGGGTTTTATTCACTTTTCGGTAAGAGTTCTGCAATAGTCGGACCCTTGGTATTTGGATTTGTTAGTTATGCAACGGGAAGTCAGAGAATTGCAATCCTTTCATTAGGGATATTCTTCATCATAGGTTTAACTATACTAAAAAAAGTAGAGGACCCTTATGTGAAACAGAATGCTAGGATTTCTTAGTTTTCCCGGTACTCTTAACAAAACTAAGTTTAAATATTAAAAATAGTGTGATTGCCGAAATTAAAAACCACAAAATTCCCCATAAAATTGCAGGTATGTTTGTAAGATTTTCAAGTATTTGCGAGTCGGTTACTCTATTGGAAAAAGTGATTAAGTCATCTTTAATATCAACTAAAACATACATACTGCTTATCAACCCAAGTGTTCTAACTAAATAAGTATGAAAGGTGTTGTTAAAATATCTCGGGGATAAATAAAGCAATACAGCATAAACTGCTGATGCGAGAATAGTAATATTGCCACGTTCAAAATTTGTGATGAACAGGATAAGTAAAAAAGAAATTATTGTGCAAATCCATATGCAGGCTTTTCTATTGTATGAAGCAAAGAATAGAACGGAACCGAATGCCAAACTTCCAAGGTAACCGGAAAAAGCTATAATAAATTCGTTCCCGCCGGTTGTGTACGTTGCACCGCCAAGGCGCTTGCTTATTGTAATATAATCAATACTACCGCCGGTTAAGAAAGCGGCAAGTGCGTGACTCATTTCATGTAAGATTACGACAAATAGTTTTATGGGATAAATTAAAAAAGTATCCCAAAAAACGATGCTGAAAACGGCAATGCCTGCAGTTATAAGAAGTTCTTGAATCTGTTTTTTAATATTTAATTTTTTCTTTTTCGGCACGGTTGAATTATATTGAAGTTATGAAAACGAAATATAAACCTTAGCGCAACAGAATTCATAAAAATAATTTATAATTTGGAAATTATATTTATAAGTAGGTATTTTTGTAAAGTAAAAGCGAGCGTAACTCAGTTGGTAGAGTGTCAGCTTCCCAAGCTGAATGTCGCGGGTTCGAATCCCGTCGCTCGCTCTAAATGTAAAATAATAGTTGCATCATAATTTCTATTGAGTTAAATTTGATGCTCTAAAATAATGATTTGAGGGGCCTTAGCTCAGTTGGTTCAGAGCACCTGCCTTACAAGCAGGGGGTCATAGGTTCGAGTCCTATAGGCCCCACTCAAGTATTTGACGAATAAAGCCTTGTAAATAATAAGTTTACAAGGCTTTATTATTTCTACCAGAAATTGATAAAACTTTAGTATAACACCTTTTAAAAAATTAGTCAAATTATTATTTTTTGGATTGTTTTAATAAAATATTTAATTCTTACTGTTTTCTGCAAACTAAATTAAATGAAATAATTTTCATTGTACTAATTCAAATTTAATGAAATTTGTATTATATTAATAATTAGCTTATCTGTCTTCGTGGAAATGATGCCAAAAGCAACTCTCAGTAAATCCAGCTTCATCAAAGGTCTTCAATGCGAGAAGCATCTCTACCTGTACAAACACCATTACGACTGGCAATATCCCATTTCTCCAAATCAGCAAGCAATATTTGATAAGGGACATGCTGTTGGAGAACTAGCAAAAGATTTGTTCCCAAATGGTGTATTGGGTAATCCGTACTCACCTAGAGAATATAACAAAGCTGTGGATCTGACTAAAGAACTGATTGCTAAAGGAAACAAAATAATCTACGAAACTGTATTTATTGATTGTTTTTTAAGTATCCAATAATTATTTCACGGGCTAAATACGATTGGAAAATTTTCTGTTCTTTAGAAATCGTTCTTATTATTTCACGTTCTTCAAGAGGTAGTAGAAAATTATAGTACTGTGTTTCAATTCTAACAAAATTGGCTTCCTTCAACACTAGTTTTTTATTTTTATCATAAGTTTTTAGAAAATCTTTAAGTGCCAATCCAAATAAGTGATTATAAGTACAATCATGATTTTTGTTGAAAGCTTTTATTTTGTTCATATACTTATTTTCAAGGACACAACCTAATGACACCTTAACCATTTTTAATTCCAATTATTTTGATTAAAGATTATTGAATATATTCAAAAAATAATATAATGAAT
>BDSW01000035.1 GCA_002898175.1 bacterium BMS3Abin04 | reverse complement strand
TCTCACTATTCCAGGAACACTTCCATTAGCCGGTAAAGCTACTACACTCAGTAAATATGGAATACCAAAAGTTGATGGTCATGTTTTTGACAATGTTTTATATTAGTGAGTTTTGTTAGACAAATTGATAGTAAAATAAGATGATTTACAACCAAGCTTCTGATATAGGAGCTTGGTTTATTTTTATGAAAATATTTTAATTATGATTAGAGTTATTTTAGTCGTTCTTTTAGAAACAATATTAGTCTCTTGTTCGGCTTTAAAACAAGCAAGCAGTAGCAGCAGTAATACAAACGCTGTTAGCGATTCGCAAAAAGTTTATGTTTTTGATGATATCTCGGAGATAGATACTATTGCAGATTATTCGGTGTCAAAAGTAACAGAGAAGGTAGAACACGAAGTAAAAGACAGCATAGAGTTAGCACCCGCAAAAGTACATGTATTTCCCGCTATTCAATATGCTGTACAGCTGGGAGCTTTTTCAAACAAGCAGAATGCAAAAAGATTTGTTGAATTAAACCAATCAAAATTAGAATTGCCGTTAAATGTTAACTGGAATGAAAGAGTAAAACTATTTGTTGTTAGAACAAAGTCTTCACCAAATAGAACTGAAACAGAAAAGATTAAAGATAGTCTGAGATTAAAAAATTCTTTCAGAGATGCTTTTATTGTTATAGAATAGAATTTACTAAATTAAATAATTTTCAAAAAATATCTTGCAAATTTAATTATTATTAATAAATTTAAGGTTTCATCTTATATTGACTGGTTTTTAAATTTAATTTATTCAAATATTTACATGTTTAGGAGATATTATGGCTTTTTCACTTAACAAAGTTATGCTAATCGGCAATTTGGGTCAAGATGCCGAACATCGGTTTACTACAAACAATACAGAAATTACATCCTTTTCTGTAGCAACTACTTATGGTTATAAAAATAGGGACGGGGAATGGGTTAATGAAACCACATGGCATAATGTAATAGCTTTTAGTCTTTCGGATTTTTTTAAAAATGCGTTAAAAAAAGGTAGAAAAGTTTATATTGAAGGTAGAATAAGCAAACGTAATTATGAAAACAAAGACGGTCAAAAAGTTTATGTTACAGAGATAATTGCAGATAGAAACGGCATTATACCGCTTGATTCAAGAGATGATACCGGTTCTTCATTTAGTTCTTCTTCATCTACACCGGCAATAAACGATGCTCCGGCAACTGCCGAAGATGATGATTTACCGTTTTAGACAGTTTTTTGTAACAATTGGGAAAAAATAATTTTTGGACGTTGATTCGTATTACCAGTTAATTCTTTTAATTGTACTGCTTATTATTTCCGGACTTTTTTCAGGTTCTGAGGTTGCACTTTTTTCTATTGATAAAAATAAATTTAAAGGGAAGCAGAACAAAGGAACACTTAGCAGAAAATATATATTAAATTTACTTCAATCACCAAAACAGCTTTTAGTAACTATTCTTATTGCCAATACAATATTAAATGTTGCCGCATCAATAATCTCTGTATCCATAGCAATTCAAATTGCACATGCAAACAAATACCCTGTTAATCTTGTCCTAGTAATACAAATTATTATTCTAACTGTTTTAGTGCTTCTTTTTGCTGAAATTTCACCTAAGCTTTGGGCTTCAAAACATCCAATCAAATTTGCACAGCTTGTTTCCGTACCGGTTTATTGGACGTTTATTCTGCTTTTCCCCGTTTCGAAGATACTTAGCGACTTTTTAAAAGTATTTACTTCATCAATCAATTACGATAAAAGAAAAACAGCTTTATCATCGGAAGATCTATCAGACCTAGCGGATATAAGCGTTGAGAAAGGGACAATTGAGGAAGAAGAACATGAATTAATACAAGGTTTAGTTTCTTTTAGAGATGTTACAGCTCGAGAAGTGATGACTCCGAGGGTTGATATTACTGCTATCTCAATTGATACTGAACTCAAAGATATTTTAAACCTCATCAATGAATCGGCGCATAGCAGGATTCCGTTATACAAAGATAATTTAGACCATATTTTAGGAATTTTATATGCAAAAGATTTTCTCCCCTTCATAGGTGATGCCCGTAAATCAAATGTTCTTAATTTGAAAAAAATGGCTAGAGAATGTTTGTTTGTTCCTGAGACAAAATTAATACATGAATTAATGCATGAATTTCAGGAGAAAAATACTCATATTGGTATTGTAGTTGATGAGTACGGCGGTACATCTGGACTAATTTCTCTTGAAGATATATTAGAAGAAATAGTAGGAGAAATACAAGATGAATACGATAAAGAAGAAAGTGAAGTTACAAAAATTTCAAACAATTCTTACTTAGTTTTAGGGAAGCTGCCCATTGATGAAGTAAATGAATTGCTAAGTATCGATCTTACTTCTAAGAGTGATGATTATGACTCTTTAGGAGGTTTCATATTTAATCAGACTGGGAAAGTACCTGAAGAAGGATATTCTTTTATATTCAGCAATTACCGTTTTATCGTTAAGGAAGTTAAAAATAATAGAATTAACTCAGTCTTAATTGAAAAAGTAAACAGCAGTAATTAGGTGAAAAAATGAGAAAAGGATGTTTTTTAACCATATTCATTTTAAGTATTATTATTATTACCGGAACAGTCTATTTTATTAAATTTCATAGTGATGATTTATTAAATATAGGTAAAGATAAAATTATTTCTTTAACAAGAGAAAAAGTTGATGAGGAAATTGATTCTGTTGAAATTTCCGATTTCAAAGATTCGCTTAAAATTCTTGTCTCCGATTATATTGATAGCCTGGGAAATTATAAACCAAAAGATGCTATGGACAAATTAAATGCACTAAGTAGTAATTTAAAAGTTATTTTGAAAGATAAAAAAATTGACAAAAATGAATTTAACTTTATAACAAAGTTTATGGAAACTGATGAAAAATCAAAAGAAGACAGAAATTAAAGTTGGCATCACCGTAGTAGTTGGAGTCCTTGTTTTCCTATGGATTTTCGGTTGGGCAAAAAATTATAATATTAATTCCAACAGGAAAGAAATGACTATCGAATTTAATTCCGTAGCCGGCCTGGAAGTTGGGGATGCAGCAACCATAAATGGAGTTAGAAAGGGATTTGTTGATGATATTGAAGTGAAAGGAAACAAAGTTATTGTGAAAGTAAATTTGGATAATGATGTTAAATTAATGAAAGACGCTACATTCTCCATTTTAATGCTTGACTTAATGGGCGGGAAAAAGATTGAAATAAATCCAGGCATTTCTAATACTCCAATTGATTTTGCTCAAGTTCAACAAGGTAAATTTTCCGGTGATATTTCTACTGCAATGGCAGCACTAAGTTCGGTGCAGGAAGATTTGGTAAGCGTTATAAAAGAAGTAAAGATTTCTCTTAAAAATATGAACGGACTTTTTGCTAATAGCACATTTACAGATGAAATTCAAACTTCAGTAAAAAACCTAAATGACTTAACTAGTAAATTAAATATAGTTCTAACAGAGAACCGGGACAATCTTAAAAGTCTTATTGAACAAGGTGAAAATGTTAGTAGAAATGTAAATGAAATGCTGAAAGATAACAGGGATGCAATTAAAGAAACGCTGAGAAATGCACAAAACGTGGTTGCAAATACCGATACTTTAGTAAAAAGAATTAACAGTTTCACTGCAGAAACCAAAGGACAAAATAACAATTTAGGCAAATTACTTTATGACAAGAATCTTATGACTAAATTGAATAAATCAATGGAACAAATAAACGAATTAACAAAAATATTAGTCAAGCAGCTAAAAGGCGATGGAGTAAATGTGGATGCTAATATTTCAATATTTTAAAATTAAATGATAATAAAATGATTTTTGGCGTAGGCGTTGACATAATAGAGATTGAAAGAATTCAAGGCAGTGTTGAAAAATTCAAAGACCATTTTTTGAATAAAATATTTACTGAAGTGGAACTTAACTATTGCTTAAGTAAAAAAAATAAATACCAGCATTTAGCTGCTCGTTTTGCGGCTAAAGAAGCAATTGCCAAAGCCCTTGCTACCGGCTGGAATAAGGAATTCAGGTGGAAAGATATTGAAATTTACAATGAAAAAAACGGTATGCCAAAAGTGAAATTATTCGGTAAACTCCGTACATTTTTAGGTGATGATAAATCACTCAAAATTTCAATAAGTCATTCTAGAGATTATGTTACATGTATAGCTATTGTGTATACAATACTAAACGGAACTATTTCTCAATCGTAAATTTCCATCCGCAGTAAAATTCTTTTACCGGATCCGGAGGACAGCTTATTACTTCGGTTCTTATCCGGGCGTCGATAGTTTTTGCAAAAGTGGAAAACTCAACAATACCAACCGATTTACATGGAAAGTGAAGAAGTCCTTTCCTGTCTCTTGCTTTTTGCACTCTACACTCAATCATCCTGAATATTAAAGTATTATTATCCAACCACTCCGTTTGCTGCTTATTGATTGCAGCGTATAATCTATAATTAAAGGCTTTTTCCAATGCTTTTAATCCACCATTTACGGGGATATCAAATTCATGCATAATTCTTTTTGCTTCTGCGGCGGCAAATCTTTGCCAGGAAAGTGTATCAAGCTCAATCGCTTTCTCCAAATCATATTTATCTTCAGCAGCTAAAAACCAGCAACCGTCATGCGCCAACCAATTTTTCGCATATACTTGTACTAGTTTTAGTAATTCTTCACGACTCATATTTTTTATTTCTTCTATCATAATTCAACCACTAGTATTGTTATCATTATAATTAATTGGATGGTTTATTCGCATTCATTTACTTATATTTTGAAATTATAATTTACAATAATATATGAAAAACAATACAAAATTAAATAAAAATAGAGTAATTATTGCAATGAGCGGCGGGGTAGATTCTTCCGTTGCAGCTGCTTTGCTTGTTGAGCAAGGTTATGATGTTATAGGCATTACAATGAAGACTTGGGGATTTATGGAAGTCGGTGGAGCACCGAAACATGAGTCCGGTTGTTGTTCTTTGGACGCCATTTTTGATGCCAAGTCAATAGCTAATAAATTGGGTTTCCCTCATTATACTGTCGATTTTACTAAAGCATTTGAAGATGCTGTAATTGAAAATTTTGTTGAAGAATATCTTAGCGGAAGAACACCTAATCCTTGCATTATTTGCAATAGGAAAATTAAATGGGAAGAACTTCTTATGAAAGCCGATGTATTGGAAGCTTATTATATTGCTACAGGCCATTATTCAAGCGTTGACTTTAATGAAAAAAATAACAGATACAGATTAAAATCGCTACCTGATAATAAGAAAGATCAGTCGTATGCTCTTTGGGGTTTAACGCAGAAAAGTTTAAGCAGAACGCTGTTTCCTCTTAGTTCTTATACAAAAGATAAAGTACGTGAACTCGCTGAAAATTTTGGCTTAAAAACCGCGAACAAACCGGATAGTCAAGAGATTTGTTTCGTTGCCGATAATAATTACGAAAGATTTCTAAGAGAACGAATCCCGGAAAAAATTGAAAAAGTAGAGGATGGTGATTTCATATTTGAAGGTAAAGAAGTCGGGAAGCATAAGGGAATTCCTTTTTATACAATTGGACAAAGACGAGGTCTTGGAGTAAGTTTAGGTAAACCTGTTTATGTAAAATATATTGATACAAAAACGAACCGGATTGAATTAGGCTTGAACCACAGTTTACTTAAATCTGAATTAATTGCCGGTGAAGTAAATTTTGTAAGTGAGGCATTCTTGGAAACAGGTTCGCAAGTAATTGCAAAAATAAGATATTCCGATCAAGGTTCTCCTGCGGAAATACTAGAATGTGACAAAGAATTTTTTAGTATTAGATTTCATAAACCAAAACGAGCAATAACTCCAGGTCAATCTGTTGTTTTATATAATAGCGAAGGTTACGTTCTTGCAGGCGGTATAATTAAAAAAGCAATTAATTCTTTTTTATAAATAAATTATTTATTTAATGAGGTCGGGTTCGAAAAGAATCATTTAAACGGAAAACTGAATGCCAGAGTTTTACTACTTAATCAAAGCTATGAACCTCTTACAATTTGTAATGTTAAGAAAGCTATCATATTAATTTTACTTAGAAAAGCGGAATTGATTTCAGTAGATAAAGTAAAAAGTATTCATTCAATCTCTAAAACTTTCCCTTGGCCAAGTGTAATAAGGTTAAAAAGGTATATCTCGGTGCCGTATCAAAATATTATTTTAACCAGAAGAAATATATTGAAAAGAGACGGACATAAATGCGCCTATTGCGGAAGAGGAGATTTACCCTTTACAATTGATCATGTTATTCCAAAATCAAAGGGTGGAGAAGATACATGGGAAAACTTAGTAACCGCATGTTTGCCTTGTAATAATAGAAAAGGAAACCGAACTCCGGATGAAGCATCTATGAAATTAAGAATTAAACCATATAAGCCCAATCATATTTTATTTTTGCTTAATTCAATAAACCATATCGATAGTTCATGGAAACCATATTTGTTTATTTCTAAATGACTTATATAAACAAATAATCATTATTTTATTTATTTTTAATAGTTTAAAATATTTTTAAACTAAGCTTGGGGAAAATGAAGAAGAAAAGAATTCTTAGCGGTATGCGTCCTACCGGTAAATTGCACTTAGGCCATTATGTAGGAGCTTTGGAAAATTGGATTAAATTACAAGATGATTACGATAGTTTTCATTTAGTGGCGGATTATCATGTCCTCACAACAAACTTGAATACGGAACATATATATGAAAATACAATTGAAATGGTTATAGACTGGCTGGCTTCCGGATTAGACCCAAATAAAAGCCCGTTCTTCCGTCAATCTCAAATCAAAGAACATACTGAATTATTTTTATTGTTTTCTATGCTAATTACAAAAGCTCGTTTAGAAAGAAATCCAACAGTAAAAGAGCAAGCAAGGGATCTCCATATCGACAAAATTATATACGGTCACTTAGGTTATCCTATACTTCAAAGTGCGGATATTCTTCTATATAAAGGTGAAGCTGTTCCGGTTGGTGAAGATCAAGTGCCGCATATTGAAATTACTCGTGAAGTAGCTAAAAAATTTAATCAGGAATATGGAATAGTATTTCCTGAGCCGAAACCTTTACTGACAAACTTTGCGCGGCTACCCGGTTTGGATGGGAATGCAAAAATGAGTAAATCATTAAACAACTCAATCTTACTTTCGGATTCCCCGGATGTTGTTCAGAAAAAATTGAGAAAAGCTGTAACCGATCCGCAGAAGATTCGTAGAAATGATCCCGGGCGACCGGAAGTATGTTTAGTCTTTACGTATCATAAAAAATTTAATGCTGCAGAAACTGATGAAATTGAACAAGGCTGTCGTTCAGGAAAACTTGGTTGTGTTGACTGTAAACTAAAATGTACTTCAAAAATAAATGAGTTTCTTGCGCCAATTATTGAAAGCAGACGAAGATATGAACAAAACATAAATATCGTAGTAGATGTTTTAAAATCGGGTGAGAAACGTGCGAAAGAAGTTGCTGTGCAAACAATGGCTGAAGTTCACCAAAAAATGGAATTAGGTTAATTGTGTACAAAGTAAAGCTAAATACATTTGAAGGTCCTTTGGACTTATTACTTTTCTTTATTAAGAGAGATGAACTGGATATTTATGATATCCCTATTTCCAGAATCACAAAGGAGTTTATTGGTTATCTGAGTCTAATGGAAAAACTGGATTTGGAAGTAGCGGGCGATTTTTTATTAATGGCATCAACGCTAATGCTTATTAAAGTACGAATGCTGTTGCCGAAGGAAGTTGATGAAAAAGGAGAAGAAATAGATCCTCGTTCTGACTTAGTAAACGCTCTTTTGGAATACAAACGATACAAAGAAATGGCTGAAGAATTTTCTGTACTTGAATCTCATCAGCGAAAAATTAATTATCGCGGTTACTTCTCAGCCGACAATAAAGAAGCTCCACCGGAATTGGACAAGCTTCTAAAAAATATTACTATTTATGATTTGATAAGTGCATTTAAGAATGCTCTTGCAGAAAAACCAAAAGATAAAATACATGAAATTAACCGGATAAACATTTCACTGGAAGATCAAATAGAATATATAATGGGAAAAATTAAAGATTCTAATTCAATTAATTTTATTGATTTAGTATTAGGAATTACTGAAAAGCTAAGAATAGTTGTAACTTTTATAGCTTTGCTTGAACTTGTTAAAATGAACCGTATCGGGTTAAAGGAATCGAGAAATTATAACGACTTTATTATATACGGGATATCAAATGGATAATATTTATACTTCTATTATTGAATCCTTAATCTTTGCAGCAGATGATCCCATAAAACCGGCTGAAATAGTAAAAGCAATTAAAGAAATTGATGGCGATGATGTTTCAATCACTTTAATAGATGTAGAAACATCGGTCAATTTGTTAAATGAAAAATACAACGAGCAGGGAACTGCATTTAGAATTTTACGAATATCAAATGGTCTTACATTTGCAACCATGCCGGAATATGCTAAATATATTGGTTTCTTGTCATCCGAAAAAAGTAAGAGGCGGCTTAGCCAAGCTGCTTTGGAAACTTTGTCTATTATTGCATATAAACAGCCGATTACAAAACCTGAACTTGAGATGATAAGAGGAGTAAACTCAGATTATATTATTAATAGCCTTCTTGAAAAGAACCTTGTTACAATTCGAGGTCGTGCGGAAACTATTGGCCGACCGCTTTTATACGGCACAACGGAGGAATTCCTTAAATATTTTGGTCTAAATAAAATATCGGATTTACCGAAACCGCGGGAAATTGAAGAGATAATGAAAGATGCTGATTTCCTTGAACAGAAAAGAAAAATTATGATGAACCAAATAGAAGAAACCGTTGAAAATGAAGTTAATCAATCATTGGAGGTAAATGATACGACTGAATAAATTTATATCGGAATGCGGCGCTGCTTCTCGTAGAAAAGCCGATGAATTAATCGAAGCGGGAAGAGTAACGGTAAACGGCAAAACCGTAACAAACTTAGGTATTAAAATTATCGAGGACAAAGACACTGTTTCTATCGACGGCGAACCGTTAAGAATTGAAAGAAAAGTCTATTACTTATTGAATAAGCCAAGGAATGTAATTACTTCTACAAGCGATGAAAAAGGAAGAAAAACAGTTGTTGATTTAATTAATACTAATTCCAAGATTTTCCCGGTTGGAAGACTAGATTATAACACAACCGGCTTGTTATTACTTACAAATGACGGAGAATTTACTAATTTTTTACTTCACCCCAAGAATAAAATACAAAGGGTCTATTCCGTATTGCTTGATAAACCTTTGGATATAAAAGATAAGCAGAAACTTTTGAGAGGTATAATTTTAGACAAAAAGAAAAGTAAATTTCAATCTGTAAATGTTATTGATAATAAAACATTTAAGAGAGTAAAAGTTATTACGGTTGAAGGCAGAAATCATTTTGTTAAAAATATGTTCGGAATACTTGGTTATAGAGTAAAAAAGCTGGAACGAATAAAATTTGGTCCGTTTAATATCGAAGGTCTTAAACGCGGATCGTATATAAAATTATCAAAAGACGAAATTCATAAATTGTTAAAAATATAAACTAATATATTTTTTACTTTAGGAGGAAACTTGGCAGACACAATACCGGAAACAGATACGAATGCACTTATAAAAAGACGACGTGAAGAACTTCAAGAATTATACAATCTCAACGTTCAACCATACGCTTATAGTTTTGAAACGGATAGTAATTCCAAATCGATAAAAAGTGATTTCGAAAAGTATGAGGGCAAAGATGTTAAAATTGCCGGACGATTAATGGCAATTAGAAAAATGGGAAAAGCTTCTTTTGCACAGATACAGGATGAGGTCGGTAAGATTCAAATCTATTTAAGAAAAGATGAAATCCACGAGCAATACACCGCTTTTAAACTTATGGATATTGGAGATATCGTTGGGATCACTGGATTCGTATTTAAAACCAGAACCGGTGAAATAACTGTTCACGCTAAATCTTTAATTCTTCTTTCTAAATCATTACGACCAATTCCTATTGCTAAAGAAGTAGTTGACGAGAATGGTAATAAAAAAGTTTTTGATCAGTTCGCAGATAAAGAACTAAGATACCGCCAGCGTTATGTTGATCTGATTGTTAATCCTGAAGTTAAAGAAGTATTTTTGAAAAGATCAAAGATCATTTCAAATATGCGAAGATATTTAGATCAAAATAATCTTGTTGAAGTTGAAACTCCTATTCTCCAACCACTTTACGGAGGTGCTGCTGCCAGACCGTTTGAAACTTATCATAACACTCTTGATATGAAATTATATCTCAGAATCGCAGACGAGTTATATCTTAAAAGATTAATTGTCGGTGGATTTAATGGTGTCTACGAAATTTCTAAAGATTTTAGAAATGAGGGTATGGATAAAACACATAACCCCGAATTTACAATGATGGAAATGTATGTTGCTTATAAAGACTACATCTGGATGATGGAATTCTTTGAGAACATGATTGCTTTTATAACAAAAGAAGTATTCGGCTCAACTAAGTTTGTAATTGAAGAAAACGAAATAGACTTCTCAAAGAAATGGGATAGGATTTCTATGGTTGATGAACTAAAAAAGGAAACCGGATTAGATGTTCTTACCGCCACAAATGATGAATTAAAAAACGGAATTAAGAAATATAACGTAAGTGTTGAAGGGTTGGAAGGGAAAGGAAAATTAATCGATGAATTATTTTCCGTTGCCGTTGAACCTAAGTTAGTTTCTCCAACTTTTGTAATGGATTATCCGCTTGAGCTTTCGCCTCTGGCAAAAAAACATCGTTCAAAAGAAGGTCTGGTTGAACGGTTTGAAGGTTTTGTTCTTGGTAGAGAAATCTGTAACGCATTCAGTGAACTTAACGATCCCGTTGATCAACTGGATAGATTTACTCAACAAGCACGTTTTAAAACCGAAGGAGATGAAGAAGCTCATGCAGTTGATAAGGATTTTATTAGAGCTTTAGAATACGGAATGCCGCCTACAGCCGGTTTAGGAGTTGGAATTGATAGACTTGTTATGTTATTTACAAATCAGCCTTCAATCCGGGATGTAATTTTATTCCCTCAAATGAGAAAAGAGGCATAATGGTGTACAGTTAATTTACTAATAAATTGACTGTCTACAAAAAAAATATGAAAAATTCTAAATTAAAAATAGTTATATTTACTGTAATCTCTTTCCTGGCAATAAATAGCTCCATGGCTCAGCGGTTTGCTAGTATTTCGCCAAGTGAAGCAATTTTAGCTAATAAAGGTCAAAATGATTCCCATCGTAAACAATTCTACTTATTAACACCGGTTCAAAATATTCCTGATATTAATCCGTTAAAAACAGAAATAAACTATCCGGTTTTAGCTGGGATTAGTGCTGTAACTTTAGCAAGTGGAATTGGGATTCATATTTACCAGTCAAATGCATGGTGGCGAGATAAAAGCTCAAGATTTAGATTTGTTAACGATTGGAAATATGCCCTTTGGCTTGATAAACTAGGACATTTTTATGGTACAACTTTACTTTATCATGCTTTTTCCTCAGGCTTGGAAGCTGCTGATTTTAATTCGGATAAAGCAGCTGTTTATTCTGCTATAGGAGCATTTGCTTTTCAAATGTATGTAGAAATTGAAGACGGCTTTGGAAAAAATTGGGGATTCAGTCCGGGTGATGCGGCTTTTGATCTCATGGGTGCTTTATATAGTTTGGGGCAGCATTATTATCCGGTACTTAAAAATTTCCAACCTCGCGTTAGTTATTATCCTTCGTTAGAACAACGAGAAGGAAAACGTAAAGACGGGAATATTATTGATGATTATGCAGGACAAAAATATTGGATGGGAATTCGCATGAAAAATATACTGCCAAAATCTATTTCAAAATATTGGCCGTCTTTTCTCATGCTTTCGGTTGGTATGGGATTAAAAAACTGGAACGGCTTCGGTAAAGGCGATCAAGATTTATATATTGCTTTTGATTTGGATGCAGAAGAACTTCCATTGCATGGAGGAGTTTGGCAATTCATTAAAAACACTTTGAATAAAATTCATTTCCCGATGCCAGGTATAAGAATAACACCACATGCTGCGTTTTTTGCTATAGTTTATTAATCTTTTATATTAGCAATTAAATTTCATAAAAACTAGTATGAAAATAAATAACATTAGAATTTTATAATTTTTTTCTTAATCTATGGGAAATAATATAAGTATAATAGTACCAACGCTTAATGAAGAAAAGTTATTACCAAATTTATTAAAACAAGTATGCAACAAAAAACTTAAAGGAAAATATAATATAGAGATCATTGCATCAGACGGCGGAAGTACAGACAGGACATTAGAAGTTGCAAATATTTTCGCTGATAAAGTGCTAGAGCATGTGAACGGGAAACAACAGAATATTGCCGAAGGAAGAAACATAGGAGCAGCAGAAGCAAACGGTGAAATATTGGTTTTTCTTAACGGTGATACACGAATTGAAAATACTGAGCTTTTTTTTAGACGGATTATAAATATATTTGCTAATAGCAAATATTTAGCAATGACATGTAATGTAAAAGTATTTCCTGAAGAATCGAAATTGATTGATAATATTTTTACTTCTTTCTATAATAATTATTTTCATTTCCTTAACATAATTGGCCTTGGAATGGGGAGAGGGGAATGTCATATAATAACAAAGAAAACTTTTAATGATTTTGGCGGTTATAATATTAAATTAGCTGCCGGAGAAGATTTTGATTTGTATAAAAGAATTCGAAAAAAAGGAAAAATTTTTTTTGACAGGAAACTAACTGTTTATGAATCACCGAGAAGATACAGAAAATACGGGCATTTCAAAATTCTTTTTATGTGGTTAATAAATAGTATCTCCGTTTTTTTTATGGGCAAATCTATTTCAAAAAATTGGGAAGAAGTTAGATAGTTTGAAAAATATAATTCTAATATTATTTTTATTTGCTTCTGTTGTTACGGCTCAAGTCGGATATGTTGAGTATAATCACCCTGTCTACAATTTTTTGGAAAGGATGGATGCACTTCATATTATTCATAATTATAACGAATTCGAGCTGCCCAAAACACGTTCACAAATTGCGACTTATCTAACTGAAGCTATTCAAAATCAAAACATGCTGAGACAAACAGATAAAAAGATATTAAAAGATTTTATTATTGAATTTGAATATAACTTAAAGTATTCGACAAATAACTATTCGTCACTTTTCCCAGAGTTCGGTTTTAACCACTTTAATTCCGAAAAAGAAAAGTTTTTATACTTCTATACAGATAAAAAAGAAGCTAGTTTGTTTGTGAATTTTATAGGGAATGTATCCGTACTCAATCAACGTAATCTCTTATCAGGAAATTCAGCCGGTAGTACAATATTTAATTTCGGCGGAAAAGTAAGAGGTTCACTTTACAACAAAGTCGGTTTCTATATTAAAGGAACAAACGGAACTTATGGCGGGAACAGAAAATTAGCTATTAATACAGGTTCAAGACGCTATAATTATAAAGCTCATCACTCCGTCACTTCATCAAATCTGGGTAAGGATTTCTTTGATGAAACAGAAGGTTACTTAATGGCGGATTTCAATAATATAGACTTCGAGATAGGACGTAACCGAAAAACGCTTGGCTATGGTCCGGTTAAATACTTGCTAAGCAACAATTCCCCGGTAATGGATTATTTATCTTTTAACTTAAACTATAAGATTTTCAATTTTTCGTATTTTCACGGTAAATTACTTGGGATCCCTCGAACAATGTCTGATTCTTCTCAGGGCAGTATAAATATAGTACCCGATAAATTTATGGTCTACCACAGAATCGGACTCAACTTTTCAAAACATTTGCAGCTTGGATTAGGAGAAATTGTTATTTATGCCAACCGTTCAATCGACTTATCTTATTTAAATCCATTTGCTTTTTATAAAAGTGTTGAACATGCAAATCAAGATAGAGATAACTCCATATTATTTTTTGACCTTGCTAATAACTCTATTGAAGGGCTTAAATTCTACAGTACAATAATGCTGGATGATATTGATTTTGGGAAACTGGGAACCGGCTGGTATGGAAATCAAATACTGCTCAACCTCGGCTTGTATTCAGCTAATTTTTATAAATATATTCCGCTTGAAATAAGTTTACAATATTTACGAATTGATCCGTATGTTTTTACTCACAGAATTTTAGAAAGCAATTATACAAATTTGGGCTTCGGTTTGGGAGCTGATATTCCACCGAACAGTGAAACTTATATTTTAGGTTTTAAGTATTATTTCACTTATAGGTTATCCGGCTCAATGAAATTTGAGTATACTTTGCATGGGGCAAATGAAGAGGATAAAAATAGCAATGTAACTGTTAATCATGGAGGAGATATTTCCGTTGGGCATAGAACTCCCGATTCCGAAACAGTACACTTTTTAGAAGGATTGCGTGAAGTATTTAGAAATTTTATTTTTGAACTTAAATACGAACCTATAAACAATATTTTATTTAATTTTTCGGTGATTTACACACATAGAAATCTTAAATATTCACAAATCCAAAAGAATTGGATTTCTAATTTTAACTTGTCACTTCAATTTTAAAACTATGGGAAAAATATGAACAAAAAAGGATTAAGCATCTCCTTAATGATTGTTTTAGTAACTCTTGGAATATTTTTAGGATTCCGGATTAATAATATTTTTTCCAATAACGACTATCAGGAAAACATAAAAAAATTCAACGACGTTCTTACATACACAACAAAATATTATGTAGACAAAGTAGACACCAATAAATTAGTTGAAGATGCAATAAAAGGAATGTTAAAAGATTTAGACCCCCATTCGGTTTACATACCTGCAAAAGAACAGAAAGAAGTAAGTGAAGAATTCATTGGTAATTTTGAAGGCATTGGTGTTGAATTTCAGATTGTGAATGATACAATCAATGTCGTTTCACCGATTAGCGGAGGTCCTAGCGAAGCCGTTGGAATATCATCGGGAGATAGAATTGTAAGCATCAACGGTAAAAGTGCAATAGGACTTACAAATTCGCAGGTAATTGCAAAACTGCGCGGACAAAAGGGAACTAAAGTTACTGTTGGTATTATAAGACCCGGTAACAAATTTATAACGGATTTCACAATTACTAGAGACAAAATTCCCCTTCATTCGGTTGATGCATCTTTAATGATAAAAGATCAAATAGGATATATCTCTTTAACGAGATTCGCAGAAACTTCAACTTCGGAAATGTTAAACGCTTTAAACAACCTTACAAAAAAGGGGATGAATAAATTAATACTGGATTTAAGAAACAACCCGGGCGGTTTATTACAACAAGCCGTTCAAATTTCGGATTTTTTTATTGACGATTCTAAAATGATTGTTTATACGCGTGGAAGGAGAAAAGAGTTTGATGAAGAAAGACGTGCGGAAAGTACTTATCCATTCGAAAAAATTCCGTTAATAATTTTAGTTAACCGCGGAAGCGCTTCAGCCAGCGAAATTGTTTCAGGAGCAATACAGGATTGGGATAGAGGATTAATTGTTGGGGAAACAACTTTTGGCAAAGGACTGGTCCAAAGACCTTTTATTTTACCGGACAACTCGGTAGTTAGAATAACAATAGCTCGCTACTATACACCAAGCGGAAGAGAAATACAAAGAGACTATAAAAATGTTAAAAACGCTAAAGATTATTACGAAGAAGTTTATAAGCGAAAAGACAAAAAGGAAGGTAATAACCTTGAACATTCAGCCGAAGAGGATTCAACAAAACCGAAATTTACGACACACAGCGGAAGACCGGTTTACGGTGGCGGAGGAATTACACCCGATTACATAATTCATGCATCCAAATTAAACGAATCAACTACTAATTTGCTGCGTGGCGGAATTTATTTTCAATTTGTCCGTAATTATATGGAAAAGAATCATAAAATGATAAAAGATAAATATGGCAACAGCCTTAAAAATTTTGCTAAGAATTTTTCACTCTCAGATTCCGATTTCAATTCTTTTATAAAACTGGCAAAACAAAAGAAGATTATAATTAAAAAGGAAGAAATTGCAAAGGATAAAAATTATATTTTAACTAGATTAAAAGCTTATATTGCAAGGGATATTTGGAAAAATAAAGGCTGGTATTATAATCTTTTGCAAATAGATAATCAACTTCAGAAGGCTCTTACATTATTTGGTGAAGCTCAAAAAATTTCTAATATTAAATAAACATAAATTTAGTAGTGATTATTATCAAGTAATATCATAAATTTTTATTGTAAAATTATACACGGAATGATAGCAGTTAATTATAAAAAAATATCTGGTGAAACAAAAATATTTCCTTATCTGGAAATGGTTCCACAAATTCATGAATCCGTTTTTATTGCTCCGGGCGCTAAAGTTATCGGCGATGTTACAATCGGAAAAGATTCATCAATTTGGTATAATACTGTTGTACGAGGCGATGTTCATTACATTAAAATTGGTGAGATGACTAACATTCAAGATTTAAGTATGCTGCACGTAACAAATGGGAAATTTCCTTTAACTATAGGCAATAAAGTTACTATTGGTCACAGCGTTACCTTACACGGCTGTACTTTACACGATTCATGTTTAATTGGAATGGGAGCTGTTGTTTTAGACGGTGCTATTGTGGAACAAAATTCAATTGTAGCTGCCGGCGCTGTTGTTAAACCCGGATTTACCGTTCCTTCGGGAAAGCTTGCTGCAGGTATTCCTGCAAAAGTTATGCGCGACCTAACGGAGGAAGAAATGCTGGAGTTTGAACGTTCTGCTGAAAGATATAAAAAATACACAGAACTAACTTTAAATTCAGTCACAAAAATCTAACAATTATGAATATTAAGTTTTGGGGTACCCGCGGATCAATTGCGGTACCCGGTAAAAATACAATTAAGTATGGGGGTAATACTCCCTGCGTACAGCTAACATCAAATAGCGGAGAAACACTTATCATCGATGCCGGAACAGGTATTAAAGCATTAGGAGATAATTTAATTTCCCTTAACCCATCTAAACTGAATTTGTTAATTACACACAGTCATTGGGACCATATTCAAGGTTTACCGTTTTTCAAACCTTTTTACAACGAACATTATGAAGTTAATATATATGCAAGTACAAATAATGGTCTTGATGTAAACGAAATTATTACACGTCAGTTGGCTTCTGCTTTTTTCCCGGTCACGGAAGATATTTTTAAATCTAAAATTAATATCAAAAAAGTTCCCGCTAAAGATAACTTTAATCTTGGGGATTTCTCAATTTACACTATTGCAGCCCATCACTCTAAAGGTACATTATCATTTAAAATTAAAGTTGACGGCAAAACAATTGTTTATATGACCGACAATGAAATATTTTATTCATACAGCAAACATCCCGAAATAATTTCAATTAAGGAGAAGAACAAAGAACTGGTCGATTTTGTTAAAGATTGCGATTATTTAATACATGATTGTATGTATGATGTAAGAAATTATGCAGATAAAATTGGATGGGGACATTCGAATAATTACTCTGCGGCATTGTTTGCTATAAGTGCAAATGTAAAAAACCTTGTACTGTTTCATTACAATCCGGATTATGAAGATAGTGAATTGGATAAAATTATAAATGATACAAATTCTTTGATTGCTTCTCATAACTCGAATATAAAATGCATTCCTGCAACGGAAAACAAAGTAATTGATTTATAAGTGCAATTGGATGTTATTATGATGAAAGGTCTTACGGTTATGAACCAATCAAAAATCCGGATCAACAAATTTCTTATTCATTCAATTGTGTATCGCCTAAAAAAAGAACTCAATTTTCAAGTTGACTTTTTGCAAATAAATTTCGTAATATCGGGTTACATTTTACGGTTGAATAATGAATACCTGAGTCATAATTTTACTACCGATATTATTACCTTTAATTATTCGGAAGAAAGTTATAAGTTTGACGGTGAAATTTTTATTTCTATTAATGATGCTTTGAAAAATGCAAAGAGATATAAAGTTTCGCTTGATGTTGAATTATTGAGACTTATTATTCACGGCTTACTTCATTTAAGAGGTTATGATGATATTAATGAAGCAGACAGAAAAATCATGAAAAAGAAAGAAGATTTTCTTGTCAATAAAAACTTGGACTTATTAAAAGGGAAAAATCTAACTTATGACTACTAAAATTGTTGAAGTATTGACTAAGATACTTGAAGGATTAAACCAAAATTATTCTTTGGAAGAAGTAAACGATACATTAAAAAGAGAAAAAAACTTTGATCAGCAAACACTCAGCGCAGCCTTCAGCTTGGTGTACGATAAAGTTTTATCGAATAAAATTCCTAGAAAGGGAAGAAAGAAAAATAGTAATAACTTTAGAATTTTAAGCGAGGAGGAGAAAGATATATTAGGACAAGACAACTCTAGTTACTTAATGCATTTGTCAAACGTTGGATTAATTGACGCATTTGATTTTGACCTTATTATTGAACAAATCTCGTTATTCCCCGGAGATGACATCTCTAAAGAGGATATTAATTGGATGGTGCTTTTTTCTTTAGTCGACTTCAATTCGGAAATCCTACCGGGCAGCAGAGTACTACTTTATTCTTCCGATACAATAAATTAAATAGGACAGCAAACCGTGAGCAAAAATTTACTTCTGGTGGAATCTCCATCAAAGGCTAAAACTATAAAGAAATATCTTGGACGTAATTATATTGTTGAAGCCACTGTGGGACATGTAAGGAATTTACCTAAAACGAAGTTAGGAATTGATATAGATGATAATTTTAAATTTCATCTTCTAAATATCCGCGGTAAAGGTGATTTAATAAATAAGATTAGAAAATTGTCCGCTAAAGTTGAATATATATATATCGCAACTGACCCTGACCGCGAGGGGGAAGCAATAGCACAAGATATCTACGATTTAATAAAAAGCAAAACTAAAGCTAAAGTTTACAGAGTTCTTTTTAACGAAATCACAAAACAATCTGTTAAAAAGGCCATGAAAAATCCATTGGAGATTGACGCGAGCCTTGTTAATTCTCAACGCGCGCGTAGAGCGATGGATAGAATAATAGGTTATAAAATTAGTCCTTTATTGTGGCGCGCTATTTTAGAGCATTCCGGTAATTCACTTTCTGCGGGCAGGGTTCAATCGGTTGCATTGCGTTTAATATGTGAAAAAGAGGATAAAATAGATAGTTTTATTCCAACGGAATATTGGTCGATTATTGCTGAATTTAAAACCGATGATGGAAAAACTTTTCAGACGAAGCTATTTGAAATAGATGGGAAACAAATAAAGATACCACCCAAGCCTAAAATGGATGATAGTGATTGGGAAATATTCCTAAAGAAATATGTTGACATAAGTTCTGAAAAAGAAGCAAATAATATTTTAACTAGAATTAAGGATATTGCAGAATTTAAAATATCGAGTTTAATAAAAAAAGAACAGAAAAAAAATCCACCTCCACCTTTTATTACCAGTACACTGCAAGCAGAGGCATCGAGGTTATTACGTTTCAGACCTCGCAGAACAATGAGAATCGCACAAAGTCTTTACGAAGGTGTTGATCTTGGCAAAGAAGGAACAACCGGTTTAATAACTTATATGCGTACAGACTCAACTAGATTAAATTCCGAAATAGTGAATGAAACCAGAGATTTGATCGAAAAGAATTTTGGGAAAGAATATAAACCGGATTCTCCTCGTTCTTATGAAAAAAAGAAAAAAAACGTTCAAGATGCACACGAAGCAATTAGACCCACATCGTTAAAATACAAACCGGAAAAGATAAAAAATTTCTTAAATGATGATCAATTTAAACTCTACAATATTATCTGGAAAAGATTTATTGCTTGTCAAATGGAATCTGCAATCCAAGAAATAACAACAGTCACCGTTTCTGGCAAAGAATTTTTATTTAAGAATGCGGGGACAGCTTTAAAATTTGACGGTTTTCTAAAAGTTTATAATGCACAACCGGAAGGAAATGGTGAAGCAAAAGAAGTTCAAACCAATATACCTTCAGGTTTAGAAAAAGGAATGACTGCAAATTTAATTCAGATAAATAAAAATCAACATTTTACAAAACCACCAGCGAGATATACGGAAAGCACGTTAATTAAGGAATTGGAAAGTAATGGTATTGGAAGACCAAGTACATATGCATTGGTTATTGGCACTATTCAAGATAGAAATTATGTTGTTGTAAAAGAAAGGAAATTATTCCCGACTGAACTCGGCAGAAAAGTTAATTCCGTTCTCGTAAAAAACTTCCCGGAAATTCTAAATGTTAATTTTACTGCAAAGATGGAAGATGAGCTTGATTTAATAGCATCCGGCGATAATAGTTATCAAACTGCAATGAATGATTTTTACGGACCGTTTTCCAAATCTCTTGAAATAGTTGAGAATAACTTAGAGAAAATTATATGCGAAAAATGCGGTTCTGAGATGGAAATAAGAATCGGCAGATACGGAAAATATTTAGCTTGTATGAATCCTGAATGTAAAAATATACAATCACTTAGATCCACAAAGCAAAATACCGAACCTGAATATACAGGCAAGAAATGTCCTGAATGTGGAAAAAGACTTGTTTATAGACATGGTAAATTCGGCGATTTTATTGGATGTGAAAATTACCCCGAGTGTAAATATACCGAGCAAATTACATTAAATATTAAGTGTCCTAAATGCGGAATTGGTGAAGTTGTTACTCGAAGAGCTAAAAGCGGAAGAGTATTTTATGGTTGCAGCAGATATCCTGATTGTGATTTTGTGAGTTGGACAAAACCAAAAGATGAAACTATATCCGCTGAAAGTGAAAAATAATTGTAATCATTTTTACTTTTCTACTTGATAATATCATTTTGAAATATTATTATACTACTTAATGACTGACCTTTCTTTTAATTCGGCAATTCAAGAATTTCTAACTGAATTATTCAGTGTTAAAAGAGTATCTCAAAATACAATAATTGCATATCGAAAAGATTTAACACAATTTTCCGACTTTTGTGTAGAACAAAATAAAACTTCGGTTGTACAAATTAGTGAAAGATTAATTAGATTATATATAATAAAGTTAAATGATGATAATCTTGTAAGATCATCAATAAGCAGAAAATTATCGGCAGTTAGGGGATTGATGAATTATTTATACAGAAATGATGTTTTAAATATAAATCCTATTTCGACCATAAAAAATCCCAAAAGTAGGCGAAGGCTGCCGGAAACTTTGGATTTGGATTCATATCTAAAAATTCTTGATATAATTAATGAAGATTACGATGAACAGAGTTCAACAATTGTAATATTCGAACTTCTATACGGAAGTGCGTTACGTGTATCGGAACTTTGCAACTTAAATATAACAGACTATGATGCCGATAGAAAGACCCTTAGAATTTTAGGGAAAGGAGATAAAACCAGATATGTACCGGTCGGGGGGAAATCATTTGATGTATTAAATAAATATCTTAGCACAAGAAAAGATATAACGCAATTGGAGCCATTATTACTAACAAATACAGGAAGGAGAATCTATCCTAGGTATGTAAGAAGAGTGGTAAACAAATATATTTCTAAAGTAAGTGATATTTCAAAAAGGAGTCCTCATGTTTTAAGACACAGTGCTGCTACGCATATGTTAGATAGAGGAGCAGACCTTATTGCAGTGAAAGAAATTCTGGGTCATGAGAATTTATCGACTACTCAAATTTATACTCAAGTTAGTGTGGAAAGATTAAAAAAAACATATAAATTAGCTCATCCAAAATCATAAAGGAGTTACTATGAACATCCAAATAACATCAAGAAAATTTAGGGCTAAAGATTCACTTAAAGATTATATCAAAAAAGAGTTAAAATCTCTGGAACGAATTAATGAGGATATTATTGATGCTAATATTATTCTCAGTTACACCCATTTGAAGGATAGTATTAAGAATGTGGAAATGCAGCTTATAGTACCGGGGAAAGTATTAACGGCAAGTGATGAAAGTGATGAGTTTAAAAAATCGATTACTAAAGTTAAGTTAAAACTCGAAAAACAACTTAAAACTCTAAAATCTAAACGGCTTGCAAAAGTTAAATGATTAGTATTGATGAAAGAAGTATTACTCGGAAGAAAAGTATAACTGTAGAATTTTTCTACAAAGAGACAAAAGAAAGATTTGGTTTGAAGTTATTCAATCCCGGTTCCGATCTTACTCGCTTAATAACCGAACAAAATTTACACAGACCCGGTTTAGCATTAGCCGGGTTTGTTGAATTATTTGCATATAAAAGAATTCAAATCTTCGGTAATACCGAGAAGAAATATCTTTCGCATCTTAATAAAGAAAAAAGAAAAGAGTCTTTAGAAAGAATCTTCAATTTCAAAATTCCATGTGTAATCATAACCAATAATAATAAACCAAGTAAATTATTTTTGGAAACAGCTAAAAAATCTAATGTACCAATTTTTGTAACCTCTCATTCAACAACAAAATTAGCATACTTAGTAAGTGATTTTTTAGAAGATCAGTTCTCACCGCGCTTTTCAATTCACGGTTCATTCATTGATGTCTACGGCGCTGGTATTCTACTAGTAGGGAAATCTGGTATCGGTAAAAGTGAGGTAGCTCTTGACTTAATTGAAAGGGGACACCGCTTAGTAGCAGACGATGTGGTTATATTTACAAAAAAAGGTGAAAATATATTAATGGGTTCCGGTACGGAATTAGTTAAACATTTCATGGAAATTAGAGGCATTGGGCTAGTAGACGTAAAAAGTGTTTTCGGCATAAGAGCAATCAGATATCAAAAAAGACTAGAAGTAGTGGTTGAATTGGAAGAATGGAGCGAAAAGACAAATTACACGAGAACAGGTTTAGAAAAAAATGTAGTGAATTTATTAGACATCGAAATTCCTTATGTAAAACTTCCAATTATTCCAGGTAAAAATATAACAGTAATTTCAGAAGTCATTGCACTTAACTATTTACTTAAGCATTATGGTTATGATGCTGCAGTGGAATTACAAAAAAAATTAAATAAAACTATTCAAATTAAAGGAAAAAATAAGGACCGTTTTGTAGATTACTTCGAACATGATTTTGAATAAATTCGAACAAAATAAAACACTTGATTTAGTTTATTTGATTTAGTAATTTCGCACGACTTAATATGAAAAAGATATACTATTTCTCAAAATCGAAATTGCAGTTTGTAGAGGTTAAAAATTTCTATAGGAAATATTTATTCCTCGTTGCATTCTTTTCACTCATTTCAGGTTTTATCCTATTTGGGAGTTATTATCTTATACACAATTTGATAAACCCCGACTTTGAAGTTTCTTCGCTTAAATCAAGAAATGAAGTCTTAGAATCGAAATTAAAAACTCTTCTTGCTCAATATAAAATATTGGATAGTAAAATTGAAACACTTAGTAGCCAGGATAACGACTTGAGATTAGCTGTAAACCTTAGTCCAATTAATAAATCCGATCGGGAAGTTGGTATTGGAGGAAGTGAATTTAGTAATATTATTCCAGCTGCTTCCGGATCAATACTTAAAGAACTTGATCAATATACAAATAAAATTTCCGCTAAGATTAACTTTGAATTAAACAACTACAAACAAATATCAACTTCACTTAGAATAAATAAAAAGTTATACGCCGCTATTCCTGCTATTGATCCAGA